>JAADHY010000184.1 GCA_013151585.1 Planctomycetota bacterium | reverse complement strand
TCGTTCCAGATCGTGGACAACGCGGCCGCCCAAAGCGCGGGCCATCGCCTGGAAGCCCCAGCAAGAGGCGAACGTCGGCTTCGCCAGCCGATGGATTTCGCGCATCAGGTCCAGAGCGGCCTGCAGCCACTCACCCTCGCCAGCCGCTGAGTAATGGCCACTGCCGCCAAACAAGAACATATCGGCCCGCTGAAAGTCGCGCTCGTCCGGCCTCTCGGAAAGCAAATCGACGACAGCAATCCGTTCCGGATCCGTGTGCAGCGCCCGCGCAAAAGCCTGCACCTCGTTTCGACGCATCGGGTCGTCCGGATTCCGGACCTGGAACAGAAGAAACCGAAGTCGATGGGACATGCTCTGGTGATCAAGTTAGGTGACGACGCCCGCAGCATCGCGGACGCGGCTCGCACGGCAGGATCGCCCGCTTGCCGAGGTCCCCGGCAATCGACTGCGCTCCGAACGCCGTCCCCCCGATGAACGGACAGGCCCGGCCGTGGAAAAGGCGAACGGTGGCCCTAAGGCCACCGGTGCCGCCGCCGCTTCTTGTTGTTCGTCTTGTTCGAATCAGCTCGCGTGTTCGAGCCGGCCGTACGAAAGCCGACGCCGCCTATTTCACGTCTTCCAACGACACGGCGCCGCGGCGCTCAGCGGCCAGCAACGCGGCCTCCAGCACACGCTGGGTCTGATACGCGTCTTCGAAATCGGGGATCGGCACAGTCGGCTCCTCGCCAGCCAGCACCCTCAGGATGTCGTACGCCTGATTCACAAAACCGTGCTCGTAGCCGATGATGTGGGCGTCAGGCCACCAGTTGGCCACGTAGGGATGCCCTTCGGGGTACTCGCCGCCGTGCGTGCACATGATCGTGGTCCAGCCCTGGACGGCGCGGGGACGCCGGGCGTCGTAATACTGCAGTTCGTTCATCCGTTCGAAGTCGAACTTCAGGGCGCCCTTGGTCCCGTTGATCTCGAAGGTATTGCGGTTCTGGTTGCCGGTGGCTTGTCGAGCCGCTTCGAAACTGGCGACCGCTCCGTTCGAGAACCGAGCCAAGAACAGGACGGTGTCATCGACCGTGACCGGCCCCTTGCCGCCGGCGGCGGCCGCGTCGCCCAGTCCGCCTGTGGCGGCTTGGCCGGGCAGCGTGCGTTCTTTGATGAACGTCTCGGCGATGGCTCCGGCCACTTCGACGATTTCACTGCCGGTGACAAATCGGGTCATGTCGATGATGTGCGCGTTCAAATCGCCATGAGCTCCGGAGCCCGCCCACTTCTTCTCGAACCGCCACAAAAGGGGTACGGATTCGTCGGCCCAATCTTGCAAGTAGGTCGCGCGCACGTGACGGATTCCTCCGATCTCGCCCGCCTTCACCATCTGATGAGCCAGGGCGACAGCCGGGCAGCGTCGGTAATTGAACCAGACGAATGTCTTGACGTTGGCCGCTTTGGCCGCTTCGACCATTTGCCGAGCGTCCTCCAACGTGCCAGCGATCGGCTTTTCACAGGCGACATGCTTGCCGGCAGCAATCGCCGCTTTGGCCACCGGAGCGTGCATGTAGTTGGGCGTCACCACGTCGACTAGACCGATCTCCGGTGATTTCACCAGTTCTTCCCAGTTCGTCGAAGCGTTCTGCCACCCCCATCGCTCGGCGAAGGCCTGCGGATTCTCCTCTGGCTGCCCGAAGACGGTGTGCATGACCGGCTTCAGCGGCGGCGTGAAGAACTTCGCCACCTGCCCCCAGGCGTTCGAGTGCGATCGCCCCATGAAGCCCTGACCAATCATCGCCACATTGATCGTCGACATGGCAGACTCCTTATTCGGAAAGGGAAAACTCGATTGGCTGGAGCGCAACTGCTCAAGCTGCGATGAGCGTTTATAGACCGATCCAGGGCTGTTTTCAAGTTCTGCAGACGGCACGCCGCGGCGCAGCCTTAGCGGGTGATCTTCCGTTGCGCCAGGAATCGAGGATAATGGGGAGAGGGTCGAGGGTGAAGAGTTGAAGGTTGAGATGTGGAGGCGTATCGGGGGGCCAAGACTTACGAGCCGTGGCGGGGCATTTTTTGCTCCTAGCTTTCGTCTCTGGACTTCTGACTTTTGCCCCCTGGCCGGCGGTTGCTCGTCTTGCGGTTTTTCGCTGCGGATGGCCGCGGACAGAAAGGTGGTTCTCGGTCAGGTTCGCCCGCGTCAGAAAGTGGGAATAAGCTAGCGATGTCTCTACCACGTTTCAGCGTCGAGAATCACGTGCTCGTGAACGTGCTGATGTGCGTCATCTTGTTCGCAGGGTGCATGTTCGCGTTCACGTTGACGCGTGAGATGTTCCCCGAGTCGAATCCGGACAAAATCACGGTCACGGCGATTTATCCGGGCGTCCAGCCGGCAGAGATCGAGAAGGCTGTGACGATCAAGATCGAAGAGGCGGTGCGCGACTTGGAGGAGATCGAGAAGATCGACTCGTCAATTTCGGAAGGGTTCAGCCGCACGCTCCTGACGTTGTACAACGAAGTGTCCAACGTCGACACGGTGGTACAAGAGGTGAAGAGCAAGGTTGACGCGATCCAGGACTTGCCGGAAGAAGTCGAAAAGATCACCGTCGAGAAACTGGAGCCGAGGCTTCCGGTCATCAGTGTCGCCATTTTCGGCCCGGGCAGCGAGGCAGAGCGGAAACAGGCGGCTCGGGCTCTACGCGACGACCTGCTGTTGCTGCCCGGCATCAGCGATGTGGAGATCTCCGGAATCCGCCAAGACGAGATCAGCGTCGAGGTACGGCCGGAGAAGCTGATCGAATACGACGTCACGTTCCAGGAAGTAGCGGACGCGATTCGGCAGACGAATTTGGATGTTTCGGGCGGTGAGCTGAAAGGCGAACGGTCCAACATCGCCGTGCGCACGTTGGGCGAAGAGCTGCGAGGCGAGGACCTGGCCGACATCGTGATCCGGAGCCAACCGGACGGCCGAGAGGTGCGCCTGTCGAACGTGGCAGTGATCCGGGACGGCTTTGTGGAATCAGATTTGGAGAGCTACTTCAACGGCCAGCCGGCCGTCCATTGCATCGTCTACAAAACAAAAACGCAAGATGCGATCCAGATTTCCCAGCTCGTCAAAGCTTAC
>JAADHY010000318.1 GCA_013151585.1 Planctomycetota bacterium | reverse complement strand
TTGGTCGAGCGGCGGTTCCGGCGGTGGGTCTTTCATCGGCAGCGCGGCAGTCCGCTCCGACTGAAGTCGCTGTGGCCGAAACGCTGGTTTCGGGAACGCATGCAGAAAGCTCTGTCTTTACCTTGTTGGAGCACCGTGATCGTCTCGGTGTGATACCGATGATCAACGCCTGGAACCTGATCTCTGAAGCATTGGAAGACCAGACGTGTTTGCTTCTGGTGCTGAGCAAGGTGCGCAGGGGCGTTACGGCCGATTTGAAGAAAGTCACTGTTCGACCGGTCGCCGTGGGCGGCCGACGCAAGTATCAGCTCACGCGCCAACTCGGCACGCAGCAGACGTTCGAGAATCTGGAGCCAGAGACGGCGGCCGAGCGGGTGATATCGTTGCTGCGAACCACGTTCGAGCATTGTCATCTTTTTACAGTCGACGCTGACTACACGATCCGCATCCAACGAGACGGTTCGATCAAGATCAAACGCAAGCCGCCTAGTCGCCAGCCGGAGTCACTCGACCACGACCGCGCGAAAAACTACCTGATCCCGGACGGGCTCCCCTGCCCCTTTCTGGTCGAGATCGGTGTGATGACTTCGGACGGCCGTGTTGGCGCGTCCAAGTATAATAAGTTCCGCCAGATCAACCGGTTCTTGGAGCTGGTCGACGACATCGTGCCATACCTGCCGGGCGGCGGAACCGTGCACGTGGTGGACGTCGGATGCGGGAAGAGCTATCTGACGTTTGCCCTGCACCATCTGCTCACGGTGATCCATCGGCGTCGAGTTCGCATCGTGGGGCTGGACCGCAACGAGAGCGTGATTCGGGATGTTCGGCGGGTGGCCGAAAGACTCGAGTGCGAAGGCTTGGATTTCCTCTCGGGCGATATCGCCGACTATCAGCCGACGGGCCCGGTCCATCTGGTTGTTTCCCTTCATGCGTGCGACACGGCGACGGATGATGCGATCGCGAAGGCGGTCCGATGGCAGGTTCCAGTCATTCTGGCGGTGCCCTGTTGCCAACACGAGCTGGCTCCGCGCATTCACGCGGAGCCGCTGGAGCCGATCCATCGGCACGGCCTGTTGCATGAACGGTTCGCGGCGTTGGCCACCGACGCTCTCCGGGCGGCCGTATTGGACCTGTGCGGCTACAAGACGCAGGTCACTGAGTTCATCGACATAGAACACACAGCGAAGAACGTGTTGATTCGGGCGGTCCGGCGCGCGGGACAGCCGACGAAAGGGGAGACGACAACTCCAGACGCTGCCCCGCCCGACGGTGATCCAGCGGAGCGGTTGTCGAAATTCAAGCAGTGGCTCGGGCTGAAGACGACTTACCTGGAACGCGCCCTTGGAGACGCATTCCCTTGCAAGCAGTTCACGTGCTATAGTGCGCCTCGCCGGGATTGACTCCACGCGCAGAACATGGCTCGCCCCATTTGCTCGCGCGGCAGCGGGCGTTGCAGGCGACCGCGAATAGGCTTGCGCCTTCGATTGCAGTTTTAGCCAGAAAGCCCCCTGCGGCTTCAGAGAGCCGATTTCAAGACTCTGGCGTGACGCTGCGGCCAATCCGCTCCGGGCGGACGGGCCAGTGGTTGTCGGGCCATCGGGAGCTTCGCTCTGCCGGCAGGTTCCCGTCAGTCGGTTTTGCGAGCGTGTCTGAACCCTTGCACGTTTCGAACCGCTGTTGCAGAAGGTTTTCCGTACCATGGACGGTCGGTCGTTTTCTTTTCGGTCGGCGAGGCCCCGGCGCCGGGTGGGCCTGTGGGGCTTTCTTTGTCTTGTTGCGGGGCTCACAGCGGCCGTTCGGTTTTTCCAGCCGGATCGGTTCTTCCCGATCGATTCATTGTTCCGGTCGAACGCCTCAAAGTCGCCCGCCTCGCCAGCGGCGCCGTCGCTTCACCGCGAGGAGTCGCCAGTCCCAGCGTCCCGCTGCATCGCGGTAACCTGGCATTGCTTGACGGACGCCGACGAACAGCTTTGGACTCACGGACCAATGGGCCGTGTGGACAGCGGCTCAATCCCGGAGGAACTCACACCGACCAGTTGGCAAAACCCGTTTCGCTCCGAGCTTTGGGTCCGTGACGGGTGGAGCTTCTCGGGCGACGAAATGCGGAACCAACCGGTTCAGCGTTCTCACCAAGCGGACGCGGCCCCGCCGTCATCTGCTTCAGTGCTCCGCGAAGCCGACGCCAAGCAACCGGAACACTCATTAACGGTGCCCTTCACCAACGCCTCCTCCATCGCAATTTTTCGGAGGCCGTACCGGCAGATGATGCTCGAAATGACGATCCGACCGGTCGAAGCCCCCGGCACACTGGAAGTGTGGCTGATTTCGCCGGGAAAGCAAATGGCGACACGGGTTCTCTTGACCGACGAGCGCTCCCTTCCCAAACTGGCCTCGTCGGACCACGTAGTGCGTGTCGCGAGGTGTCCGCAGCCGTGGGATGCCGCGACGCCGGCTCACGTGATGGTCGGAGCTACGGGAAACCGGATTCTGGTTGGCTGGGACCAAAGGCGGTTGGCTTGTGCTCAGCCCGCTCAGCAATCGGGACGTCCGTTTTTCTGGGCGATTGTTGCCCGTTCTGCGTCGTTTCGAATCGTGCAGATGCGGATTGAGGGCGAATAGCTGAACCGGAGCCTTCCACGGGCTGAAAGGACGCTGAAAGAATCCCGCCGATCGACGACGGGAGCCACGTGGACGCGGAGGAATGTCTTGGCGTCCGCCGGAGGTCCCGCAGTTGGTCGGTGGTAAGCCCGTAGTCGCAGCACCGATCACGATGGTGCGTCGCGGATACCGGAAGCATCGGCCGCGGACCTGCGTCGGGGATCGACTTGTGAGCTGTGTCGGAATATCCGATTGCGTACTTTGGGGAGACCAACGCGACGCGTGAGCAGGCTGGAACGCCAGACGGTGAGCGTCTGGCTGGCGCGCCGGGAACAGTGCCTTCCCAGTTTGTCTCGGGATATTTCAGACTTACGAAACCTGCCCCGGACTTTCCTTCTGTCATCAAGGAGCAGTCGTGAATCCATCCAAGTCGAGAATCCTTTTCCTCTGCACGGGCAATTCTTGTCGCAGTCAAATGGCCGAAGGCTGGGCCCGACACCTG
>JAADHY010000341.1 GCA_013151585.1 Planctomycetota bacterium | reverse complement strand
AGTCCCTTTGTTTCGGTAGATGGTCTGCTGGCCCGGTTCGTTCGAAATGCGCTCAAACTGCGGAGGCACCGGATGGAGCCGGCCGTAGCAGCGGCGCAGATCGTTCATCATGTCGGCGGCGGTGTGATAGCGATCCCGAGCTTGCTCCCCCCGAGGAGCATTCGGGTTCCAATAGAGAGCCTGCATGATGATGTCACTCAAGGCCGCGGGCGTCTGAGGATTAACGTCGGTCGGAGGCGTCGGCATCGTGTAAAACTTGTCTTCCGGGCTGCGGAAGGGGAATCGCCCCGTGACCATCTCGTACAGGACGATGCCTGTCGAATAGATATCGCTGGCGGCGCTGATTCGTCCGAGCGCGTATTCGGGGGGCAGATACGGTGGCGTGCCGGCGACTGTGATGGACTGGCTGATTCGCTCCACGATCTTGCTGATTCCAAAATCCGTCAGCCGAACAACGCCGCGATCATCGATCAAGATGTTCTCTGGTTTGATGTCGCGGTGAATGATGTGTTGCCCCGGCACTTCTTCGAATTCGTGCAAGGCCTTCAGGCCGTCCACAATCTGAAGGCCGATATCAAAGAATTCGTCCAGCGAGAGCGGTTTTCCGCCGCGATAAACGTACTCCTGCCGTCCCTCGACGCTCCGCAAGCCCAACCGGCCCAGATGGCGCCGCAGGTTGTTTCCTCCGAACTGAAGAACGATAAACCAGCGTTTCTCCTCGCGATCGTTCCAGGTGATCTTGTAGCACTCCACTGAGCCGAGCTGAATCAAGTTGGGGTGCCGGAGGTACTGAGCGATTTTCGCCAGAATTTCAGCTTCGACCAGCAGCTCACGCGTAGCGGCTTCCCGATTGGGGAGCTTGATCACTTTCAGGCGGTCGTTTTCGAAGTTGTCTCGGACCAGAACCGCCCAGCCGAAGCCGCTGGGCGCATCGTTGAGCAACCGCAGTTCCGTGTATTTCTCCGTCACACTGAAAAGCGTATCGCGTTCGTGTTTTTCTTCGTACATGAGATTGCTTCACAAAGCAGTAGGGCTACTGGTTTCGATCAGTGCATCGCCGTTTGCTGCAGTGTCCGTAAGGTCTCCTGCCAATCGGGAACGTCCCAAGCTTCCAAGCGCGCGTCGAGCGCTTCGATCAACTGCTGCATTTCCGAGCCGCTATAGTGATACGTGGCGATAAGCTCGTGCCGGATTCTTTGGGCATGGTTCATATCGTCTAACGCGAGACATAAGTAATACGCACCGGCGTTCAGAACCGGCGGTTGATGGCGAAGGCAGCGTCGAAAGGATTCTGTCGCGCTTTCGGCGTTCCCCTGTTGCCACCACTGCAACCCCAACATGTAGTGGAAAAGCGGATCGTTTTTGCTGGCGTGCGCGGCGGCTTCCAGCCACGGTCTCAGCGAGCCCCAGTCGCCCCGCCAGGTCTGTTCCAATTCCAGCACGGTCGCCCAAAGGCCGTCCGACCTTTCTCCTCCAACCAATCGGGACCACCAATGGGCGGAACGTTTCATCAAGGAAAGCCCCAGCATTGTGCGTGTTGGGCCCGCCGACACTTCCGTCGTTTTGACCATCTCTTCCGCTTGGAGTGTAGGGACGGCGGTCTCCATGCTGATCGCGTCGCCCGTCGCGCTGGGCTCGTGAGACTCACGTTCGCCTCTAGGCACAGCCTCGGCATCGCCCACCGGTTTGCACCGCTCAGTCTCTTGCAGCAACGTTCGGACCGCCTCCGCGACCTCGGTTGCGCCGCTGCCGGGAATTCGATTCTCGGCGATCTCAAGCAGCCGCAGTGCATCGTCCACTCGCCCCAAATAGACCAGAGCCTTGGCAGCGTCCACGAGGCTCACGGTGTCCAGCGGATTGGCCAGCGAAGCCTCCAAAAATGAGACGCACGCTCCGACATAGTCTCGCCTCGACGCCTGCACCAGACCGCGCTGGCGGATGTGGTGCGCCGGCCCAATGATGCTGTGCCACGAAGTCAGCAGCTCACCGCAGGAAACGCACTCGAAATCACTCTCGCGGATTGATGTGTTGCAAATCGGGCATTTCATGTCTGAGAGTCCGAAAACAGGGTTCCGTTGGTCAAATGGGCCGGGCCTCCACGCATCGCAGAATTACGACAACGTGCCTGAGCGGGTCGACCATCACGACATGCCCCGATGAGTCGATATCGATATCCCCGCCGATGGCGACGGCCCCGTCAGAAGACCGTCCCAGAACAATCATTCCAGTCCGTTGGCCTTGTCTGTCAAACCGCTGCACTCGCAATTGTCCTTGGTCGGCCACGAAGATCGCCGTCCCGTCCCGGGAAAGCCGCACTTCGGACGGGAAATGAAAAAGGTTCTCTTGATGGAGCAACCAGACCAGCTTGTGGTTCGAGTCGAAACCCAGAACTCGGTTTTGGTTGGTGTCGGCTACGAACAAGACGCCGTCGGAGCCAATGCACACCGACGAAGGCTCGAACAGCTCGTCTTCCTCCTCGCCTTCCAGAGGATTCGCAAACCGCTCCAGCGCCCAGATCAGCTCGCCATCCGGTTGCAGCTTCAGTACGCGGTTGTTGTAGGCGTCAGCGATGTACAAGTTCCCGTCTTCGTCCAGATCGACGTCCCGCGGGCAGTCGAACGGAGTTTGCTCGTGACCGGCCGACCGAAACGTCTCCAACCATCGGCCGTCTTGGCTGAACTGAGAAACCGTTCCCGCGGCGGCGTCGGGCACGTACATGCGGAATTGGCGATCCACGGCCAACCCGACCGGTTCCAGCAGTTGTTCGTCCTCATCGCCTCGCTCGATCATCGTGATCCCGCCCTCCGCGTCACCGGTCGGAGAAAACCGGCAGATGCGGAACGTGTTGGGTTTGGGGCGATCGAGCACCAGAATCCGTTCGTTGGCGTCAATGGTTAAAGTGATCGGGTCGGTGAGTGGTGGCGAAAGTCCTGTTCCGAGTTCCCGCACCGGTTGGTAACGAATTCGGGGCTCGGACCGAGGCGAGAGTCGAGCGGAAGAGAAGGCCTCCTTCAGGCTGTCGGGATCCGGAGTTGGCAAATCGCCGAGTTCGGGCAATTCCGCCGGATCGGGGAGCTGTGAGTTGCTCATGGCAATTTTTCTTTGTTAGAGGTTCAGCCG
>JAADHY010000436.1:3129-4755 GCA_013151585.1 Planctomycetota bacterium | reverse complement strand
ACGGCAGGTCTTGAACCTGATCACCCAAGAACCGAAACCGATCGATCAAGTTTTGCAAGAGGCCGATTTGGAAACGCCACGCGTTCTGGCTACTCTGACCGTCCTGGAAATGAAGCGTCTGATCCGTCGTCTTCCCGGCGGTTTGCTAGTACGCACCAGTCACTGATCGGAAAAAACGTCTCCTCGCCCAGAGTCCGCGAAAGGTCTGTATGACTCACAAAATTGGCAAGGCACGCGGGTCTTCGTGCGTCACAACGTGCGAATGTGCGCACATTTTGTGCGTCAGTTGTTTTCCAGACTGACGACGGTCGGGCTGAAAAGTCTGACGTACGATTGGTCGGGGCCACAAAGCTGCATCGGGCCTTCGGGGAAAGAGCGAGGTGCCGGTCGCTGGCCGCGATGCAGCGCAGCATTGAGGGCGATGCTGCCAGCGTCGGCTCATCTGGAAGCAGCCACGAGACGCTCGGCAGGGCTCGGCTGCCGCCACTCCCATGCGGATTTTGCCGACCGATCGCGAGGGAATCCGCCACACCGTGAGCAGTTTCAGCAAGGTTCGTCCCTAAGGCTTGCCGGCCTGCGCCAGTCGTCGAACGAAGGCGGCGTGCTCGGGAGTTTGCAGGCCGCGATTGAGGGCAGCCAAAACGGTCTGAAGGTCTCCCCGCAGAAGGGCCGCGGCATCCAGCCAGAGTCCGGGAAACATTTCGCTTCTCAGAAGGCCGTCGTCCGCCGGGGACAGCCGATCGTAGTTTCCTTCTCTCAGAATGAACCAATCGATTTCTCGATCCAGGACTCGCCAAACGACGTATTCGCGCACGCCGCTGCGCCGGTAGACGTGCCGTTTGGTATGCAAGTCAAAGCTGACGCTGCTCGAGGCCACCTCGGCAATCAGCTCGGGCGGCCCTTCGACGTAATCGTCGTCGCTGATCCGCGTCTGACCGCCACACTGGGTTTCAATGCGCAGCAGAGCGTCCGGTTGAGGTTCGTTGTCTTGATCCAGCCGCACGGTCGCATTGTCCGCTTTTGCCACTCCCGGAGTGCTCGCTGCATAGACGCCGAGCCAAGTGACAATGTCCGAGTGTGGGGCGCTATGTAGCTGATATCGAACAGGTGATGGCATGTAGACAACCCCCTCGATCAGCTCAGCTTTTTTCAGGTCTGGCATGGCATCGTAGCGGCGTTCAAACTCCGCGGCTGTCAGCCGATCGCCTGGCTCCAAAGCCGGAACCGACGCGACGCTGGCCGGGTCAGGGTTGGGGACGTGTTTACTCGGCGCCGACATGGTGCTACCTCCGCCCATCACGCTGCCGCGTACTCTCCAGCAACCGGTCAGATTCCCATCGGTTCAGAACGCAAATCATGTTCGCATTTTTCCTCACCGGGACACCAGACGCGAGACCCTCGGCCAGCGTGTCCGCACCTCGTGCACGTGTCCGTCACGCACCCGTGTTCTTCAAAGGGGCTTTCTGTGAACGCAACGCGCTGGCCCATATTTCGCACCGACGGACCGGAAGGGACCCCCGGGGCTCGCGATCAGCGTTCGCTTCGGTTGCTACGGGCGAGCCGCATCAAGTCGTGGTACAAGCCGGCCGGCTTGCCCATCTCGCGCGGCCGGCAGGCCGCTCTTTC
>JAADHY010000436.1:0-3121 GCA_013151585.1 Planctomycetota bacterium | reverse complement strand
CCCCGCCGCAATCGACGGGAGTGCCTCCCGAAAGCCGCCCACCGGCCGAACCTGTTTTGCCTCCCTATTGTACCGCTGGCAATCGTCTCAAGAAAGACGTCCTACGCCGGGAACGGGATAGGATTTCGCGAACTCGCGGACTTCTTCGCGGACGCGAGCGATCAACGCTTCATCGTCGGGGGCGCGGAGCACTTGCAGAATCCACTCGCCCACTTGCTTCATCTCGGCCTCTTTCATCCCGCGAGTCGTCAGGGCTGGTGTGCCGATCCGGATGCCGCTGGGATCGAGCGGCTTCCGCTGGTCGAAGGGGATCATGTTCTTGTTGACCGTAATGCCGGCCCGATCGAGGGCCTCTTCGGCAATCTTGCCGGTCAAGCCGATGGCGGTCACGTCGGCGAGCATCAGATGGTTGTCCGTACCTCCGCTGACCAGCCGCAGACCGCCGGCTGTGAGTGTCTCGGCGAGGGCTTGGGCGTTGGCGACGATCTGCTGGGCATAATCCTTGAACTCCGGCTTCAACGCCTCGCCGAAACAAACGGCCTTGGCCGCGATGATGTGCACCAAAGGGCCGCCCTGCATGCCCGGAAACACCGTGCGGTCCAGGTCGCGAGCGTTGTCTTTGCGGGTCAGGATGAAGCCGGCCCGAGGGCCGCGCAGCGTCTTGTGCGATGTGGACGTCACATAGTCGGAAACCGGCACGGGATTGTTATGCAATCCGGCCGCGACCAAGCCGGCGTAATGGGCCATGTCGACCATCAGTTTCGCTCCGACTTCCCGCGCGATCTCAGCAAACCGAGCGTGGTCGATTTCGCGCGGGTAGGCGCTCGCTCCGGCGACGATCAGCTTCGGCTTGTGCTCGCGGGCCAAGCGGGCCACCTCGTCGAAGTCGATCCGGTGGTTGTCTTCGCGCACGCCGTAGTGGACGACGTGGTAGAGCTTTCCGGAAAAGTTCAAATGCATGCCGTGCGTCAAGTGGCCGCCGTGGGCTAGGTTCATCGCCAGGAACGTATCTCCCGGTTCCAGCACTGTCAGATAAACGGCCATGTTCGCCTGGGAGCCGGAATGCGGCTGCACATTGGCATGCTCGGCCCCGTAGAGCTGGCAGACGCGCTGCCGAGCCAGCTCTTCGACCACATCCGCGAACTCGCATCCGCCGTAGTATCTCCGCCCCGGATATCCCTCGGCGTATTTATTCGTAAAAACCGTACCGGCCGTCTCCAGGATGGCTTGGCTCGTGTAGTTTTCCGATGCGATCAGCTCCAGCCCCTCGCTTTGCCGCTGCTCCTCGCCCTGAATGGCCGACCAAACTTCCGGATCCGTTTCTCGCAGACTGGACATCTTTCCTCTTCTCCGTTTTCGTGACTCCTGTCATCGCCATGCCGGAACCTCCTGAACAGGACCGTGCCGCTCGAGGCAGCCGCCGGCGCGGCCACACTTTATCCGACGCTGTTCGCGAAAGCTACCCAATCGATCGCGGCGCCGTTATGCTGCTGACAGTTCCGAAACACTGAGCCGAGCGCATTCCTTTCGTCCTATTCCTATGAACGCCGACAGAGAATCCAAACCGCTCAGCCCCAGCGACTCGTCGCCGCCCTTGGCGGGCGAGCGTGTCGCTTTCACCGGGACGCTGGCGTCGATGACGCACGCTCAGGCGCACGCGTTGGTCGAGCAGAACGGAGGCACGGCGACCCATCACGTCAGCAAGCAGACAACCATGCTGGTTGTCGGCGAAGAAGGCTGGCCGCTGGAGGACGATGGTCAGCCATCGGTCAAGCTGCAGCAAGTCACCCAATGGCGAGCCCAGGGGTTGGACATCAAAATCGTAAGCGAGTCTGAATGGCTGCGGCTGTTGGGCTTGGGCGAGGGAGACCATGAGGTCCGACGGCTCTACACGCCGGCCATGCTCAGTCAGATGCTCGGTGTTCCGGTTGGCCTGATCCGCCGTTGGGAGCGGCTCGGGTTGATCCGGCCAGTGCGCAAGACCTACCGGCTGCCGTACTTTGACTTCCGAGAAGTGGCCAGCGTGCGTCGGCTGTCGGAGCTGCTGGAAGCGGGCGTGTCGGCGGAAAGGCTCGAGCGGAGTCTGTCGCAGGTTCGGGCGTTCTTGCCTGACCCGGACCGTCCGCTGGCACAGTTGAAGTTGCTGGCTCACGGGCAGCGGGTGCTGGTGCGCGACGAGGCGGGCCTGGTGGACGCTCGGACCGGTCAGCGGTTGTTCGACTTTGCCGCGGCGTCCGTGGGCATCGGTGGCGAGCCGGTTGACGAGGAGGAAAGCAGCGGAGAGATGGCCGGAGCAGCCACCGTGGCGCTCGGGACGCGGCCTCCGCGGGCGGCAGGAAGCTGTCCGCCTCACCAGTTGAATTGGACCTTTACCGATTGGTATGACCAGGGCTGCCGGCTGCTGGACGAAGGCAACGCGGAAGAGGCGATTGAAGCGTTTCGGCTCTGTTTGATGGAGCGGCCGGCGTCACCCGAGGTCCATTTTCAGTTGGCCGAGGCTCTTTATCGGACGGGCAATACGCTGGGAGCGTTAGAACGTTATCATGTGGCCGTCGAGTTTGATCCGGAGTACATTGAGGCTTGGACCCAGTTGGGCTGTTTGCATGCCGAGTTGGGACAGTCGGAGGCGGCGCTGGACGCCTTTGACATCGCGCTGGACACGGAGCCGAATTACCCCGACGCGCTTTACCACAAAGCGCAGCTTCTGGATCAGCTTGGACAGAAGGACGAAGCCGCTACGTGTTGGCGGCGCTACTTGCAATTCGACGATCGCGGTCCGTGGGCGGAAACGGCCCGACAGCGTTTGGCGGAACAAGGCGAATTCGCCTCTCGAAACGAGTAACGCCAACAATGGCGGACGGGGCGCCACGGCATTCGCCGGAAGACTCAACCGACGGGTGAGGAATGCCAGGCGGCGTGTTTGGCTTTGCACTGGCCGGACGGTCCTGCGTGATGGATGGGGACAGCCCTTATGCCGATCGAACATCGATTGAAAACAATCTTGGCCGAGTATCGCGACCGGCTCCGCGAAGTCCTTGGGGACGACCTTGATCAGGTCGTTCTTTACGGCTCGCAGGCGCGAGGGGACGCCGAGGATGAATCCGATATCGACGTTTTGTGT
>JAADHY010000573.1 GCA_013151585.1 Planctomycetota bacterium | reverse complement strand
CGTGGCGACAACGCCGCGATTTTGCTGGAGCTTACGGCCTTGCGAGAAATCGAGAGGCTGACCGGTGACGTCCGTCACCTGTCCCCCCGCCTCCTCCACCAACAGGACCCCGCCGGCATGATCCCATATTTTTTCGCGATAATCCGCTCGAGTCGGCAGTCGGAGGTAAAGGTCCGCCTCGCCCCGCGCGACCACCGCGTATTTGGCCTGACTGTCCAACCGAAGTGGCGGACACTTCAAGCCGAGCCTTCGGGCAATCTCGGCCGCTAACTCCTGCGCGGTGTGTCCCGATTCGACCGATTCACACAGGCAAGCGTCGGCGCCTGTTTCGATGGAACTGACTCGGACCGGCTCTGGCGCCTCCTCGCGATCCAAAGGCTGTACGAAACTGCCTTGACCACGGACCGCATAGAACAATGATCCCGCAGAGGTGGCCTCCTCGCGCACCGGCAAGTTGGGACAACACAAAACAGCCAGACGTAGCTCGCCCTGCTCGATCAGCGCCAGCGAAATGGCATATTGCTCGCGGCGCAAGAAGCCTTTCGTGCCGTCGATTGGGTCCAGCGCCCAGAACCGGTCGGCATACTGGCGGTTGCGGCCACGGTCGATCCACTCGCAAAGTTGCTCGCGGTTCGCGTCCACTCCGGCCGCTTTCAATTCGGCCAGCACATCGGCCACCGTTTCCGCTCCGCCCCGCTCCAGCAACACAGCCGAGCTTTCTTCGGCAATGATCGGATCTTCCGGAAAGATCGCCGCCAGCTCACGACAGACGACCGCCTGGCTTGCGAAATCCGCGACGGTCACCGGGCTTTCGTCTTTTTTCTCAACGAACTGCGCCGTCTTCGCCTGCACAGACCGACAAATCCGGGCTGCCAGCCGAACGGCCCTTAAAGCCGTAGACAATTCGTCCTGATATTGCTTTACCACGATCCTCTCAAAGCTCCTTGGGGTAACAGATTGCCTTACCACCGGGCGCCGTACCATGGCGCTCTGAGTCATGCTAACGCAACGTAGTCCGTCCTGCACCTGTCCGAACGTCACAGAGTGGTGCAGTCTGAAGGGGCAGTCTGACCGCGACCGGCCCCTCGGCTCCCCCGTGTCCTCTCTGTCCCGCCCTGCGCTACCTGTTTCTGATGCGGCGCAAGTTTCGATCCGCCGACCAAGAGACCATCTCGAAATGTACCGAACACAAGTCCTGATGACGAAGTTCCTGCTGAGCGTACACCCTGCCCACTCTTGGGCAGAATGGCCCAGGAAGCCTCGCCGACCCCGCCGTTGAGATACTCCCCGAGCGTGATGATTCGCGGGCTTGTCTCTGCCACTCGGAGCGTGGATACGGGAGGAAGTTTTTCTGTCCTACAACATGGTCCGGTTTGTTGATTCTCGCGTGCGTTTCGATCATGCTCGATGCGTCGACCGGGGGGTGAGGAAAAGGCCTTGGGCTGGCCGACTGCGGTCGAGCGAGTTCCCGGCCTCCACTTTTCACGTCTGCAGCGGAGTTTCGGATTTACTCTGAGTTCCATCGGGCCATTAAGGGGGATTCCATCATGACAGACGAACAAAATCCAAAGGACGCGTCGCAGAACGATCGGCCAATCGAAAATGAACCGACATCGGCCGAACCGGGGGAAACATCCGAGGAAGCGGCTGGGCCTTCGCCGCAGCCGGACGAAACGCCTCAGCCACCTACGCAAGAAGCTGCAGCTCCCGCGAAAAAGCGATCGCCCGTCGAACGAGCTATCGTCTGGGGAGTGATTGTGGTCTTGGCGATCGTTGCGGTCATCGAATGGCGAGCTCGCCGGAGCTTTTCGCAAGCGGTGGAAGGCATCCGCGCGGCGCTGCGCGCCAGCGATGAGTCATTGGACGATGTTACACTCGAAGAGGCCGAGGCAATGATCCACGGAGCCAAACTCGAGCCAGCGCCAAAGCAGGGCCCCTACGATGTGCGGCTCTATCGGTGGAAAGGGCTTCTGCGAACATACACGCTCAGGTTGCAGGTCGCGCAAGATGAAGTTCCGATCGTTCTGGCAATGGACACTCTCTCTGATCCGACCGCTCCGATCGGTCCGGCCTATGATCCCTATTATCGACCGGAGCGAGTGGTGGGCGTCGATGAAGTTCCTCCTGAGGAGATGGGCGCGGAGGGCGATATCGAGGAAGCCGAAGCGGGCGGGCCTGGCGGTGGTGGCCGCCGACGGCGTTCCTTCGAGGACTTGGATGCCAACGGCGATGGGAAACTAACCCCCGATGAATTGCCAGAACGGATGCGGCAGTTCTTTGAGCGGATGGATGCGAACAAAGACGGCGGAATTGACAAGGCCGAGTTTGAAGCGGCTCGTCAGCGACGTCGTGCGCAGCGCGGCCGTGAAGAGGAGGAACCAGGGGAAAAAGCGGAGCCAGGCGAGGAGGTCGGAGGCCCCGCGATGAAAAGTCCCCCGCCTGAGGCCGACAAGGCCGCCAAGCCAGCGGCCAAGGCCCAGAAGCCGAAACCCGCTCAGCCAGCACCGAAGCCGAAGGCGGCTCAACCGAAGCCGCAGCCGAAGGCCGGACAACCGGCAGCCAAGCCCCAAGCAAAACCGGAGCCGCCCAAGGATCTGCTGGCGGAAAAGAAACTCCTCCGAAAGAGAAACCAAAGGCCGAAGCCGATAAGGCGAAACAGCCCGCGAAAAAGCCAAGCGAGAAGTCGAAAGAATAACTTAACGCGGATTGCCCGCCGCAGCCAAGAACGTGTGAGCGGAAGGCGCCAGCCTCCGGTGCTTTTGGGTAGCCGAATCGAGCCGGCCGCACGCTAGCGCGTTTCGTTTACATGCTATCTTGGCCGCAAGAAGATGTTCCCGCCGTGCGCGCATGTCGGGAAGGAAGACACTACCGACCGGCAGTCGCGCTGGCAGCCGGGGACGGTCTGGCGGAGCTGTGGGGCCTGCCCGGTCCCACGAGATCGATTGCCGCAATGCTGCAGCTATTGCGCAATGCCTCGGGCGTGGTGTCGGCCGAAAAGGCGAGGCCCCGTCCCGCCGGAGCCTCCTTCCGGGGTTCTCGGGCGAGGCCGACGCTCCAACCGAGCCGATGATGTTTCCATCGCACACCGCCCGACCAACGCGGGCGAACTGCAAAGGGCGTCTCAGTAAACGGCCACCAGCTTCTCGACGTATTCTCGGGCCTTTTTCGCCTCCGCCAGAATCGTCTCGAGGGAGCCGTCGCCTCGGAAAACACACTCGATTACAAGCGCCCCGCGCCGGAATCCGCCTTCTCGCAGCACTTTCATTACCTTCGGAAAATCGACGCGACCTCGCCCCGGCGTGATCCAGACGTCGCGCGTCAGTTTCCCGTTTTTCTCGACCATGTCGAAGTCTTTGATGCACATGCCCACTTTGACCAGCCCAGCGACCGTCTTGGCATCCTCGACCGGATCGCGTTCACCGTTGGAATAGTACATGATGTTTCCGGGATCGTACCAAAGACTGAAGTTCTCGTGGCCGACCGCCTCGATGCATTTCCGGCACTGCGGACCGGTCGCGTTCAATCCCCCGTGCGGCTTCACCGTGATGGGGATGCCCTTCTCGGCCGCGTAGTCGCACGTTTCCGCAATCGCTTTGTAGTAAGCGTCATAGAGCTTCGCGTTGCCGATTCCCCCCATCAGGATGCTTTTGGCCCCGGCTGCGTGGCAGTTGTCGATGATCCGTCGCATAGCCTCGACACCGGCCTGAACCGACTTCTGGACCGGAATGCCGCCCGGATAGACGGACAAGATATCGAGTCCGCGTTTCCGAACCTCCTCGCCGATGGCCGCCGCTTGCTCTACTGTCGTCGTAGCCGAAAGGACCAACCGTCCCCACGGCATCGTGGTCGTCATCAGACCGGCATGTTTGAAACCGGCTTCGGCGATGGCATCCAGGGCGACTCGGTAATCGTACTTGTCCCACGGACGAGTGTAGATGCCGACCTGGTAAGCACCCTCAGATCCCTGCGGGCCTTCGCCGGCTCGCGCAAAAAGCCTGGGCCAACTGGCCCATCCGGCGGCCGCCCCAACTGCCCCGGCCAAAAAGGTTCGTCGAGATACATAGGCGTTTCGCGTCATCAGCAGTCCCTCCTGCAAGCGGAATGTTGTTAGTCTAAGATGAATCTTCCAGGCAGCATCTGGAGAAAACGCGCACGTGTCAAGCGTGCGTCGTGCCGCGCGGGTCCGTCGGGAGCGGATCGGTCATCGACATCGCTTTCCGAGGCAGTTGTTCTAGCCCAGGTTCCTCTGGTAGATTCACTGGTCGGTCGTCCGGCCGCAGTGAGGCGCTCGAGCGGGCAGGCCGTCGACGCAGGCTTGGCGTGCCGACAGCATAAATTCGAGCGGGCCGGCCCCACAAAGGGGGACACAGAAGCCAGAGCGGCCGGTGAAAGTCAGAGGGGAATGACGATGAAACGAGCGAGCCGACGTCTTCAGCGCGGCTATGCAAGATCGACAATGACGCTCATGGCCCTGCTCCTCAGCGCCGCCTTGGCCGCAGCGGATTTGAATTGGGAGCCGAAAGCGACGGAGTACTTCTTCGGTCGCTCGATCAGTTTGCCCCTGCAAGAGCAGGAAAAGCGGTTCGACGCGGAAACGGGTAGAGCGGGGTTTAGGTTCTTTGACGGCGTGCGCGATCTGGCTGTACGCGATGGCAAGCTGACTTTTGTCTTGACCGGTCGCAAGGCGACGCTCGGGTGGGGGAATTACGGCGGTCGGCTTGGGCTGAAGGATGTGCCGGCCGTGTGGCAGCAGATCAACCGGGTGAAACTGCGCGTGCGTGTGTCGCAGCAGCCTTGCCGGTGGAGCGTGCGTCTGTGGCGCGACGGCGAGCGGCTCGATGCGACGGCAGTGGCGACATCCAAGAGCACGGACTGGCACGAGCTGCAGTTCGCGCCGCTTCATGCGCGGGGGGCCAACCCGGACGGACTCGAGCTGACGCTCGAGGCTGAGCCGGGCACGCGCGTCGAGATCGAATGGCTGAAGCTCGTGCAGCCGGTCTATGAGGGCTATTGCCGGTTCGAGTTTGACTTGCCCGCTGGGCGGGTCTGGCGGGCTGTCGCCAACGTCGGCTCGGCCACGTACCGCAACTGGGGCGGCACGGACGAGATGATCTCCGAGCTGCACATCAACGGCCAGACGGTCGAACGCCAAGGCGCTTGCTTCCTCTATCACACCGCACCGGTCGATATCGCTCCGTACCTAAAGCCGGGTCGGAATTGCGTCGGGTTCTACGGCTTCCGCATCGGCTACTCGCCGTTTCTTTGCTTTCAGGCTCGGATCGTGATGGCAAGCGGCGAGGTGATCCGCGTCGCGACCGGCCCGGGCTGGAAGTGCAACCCGCACGTAGAGCAAGCGTCCCCGCTTGCTCCACGACCGAAATCGTCCGCCCATGCCGGAAGCCCCGCACCACGGGCGCTTGCCGCACGCAGCACGACACGCAAAGACAGCAAGGCGGCTCCCGGCTGGGATGAGCCAGGCTTCAACGACTCGCCCTGGCAGCCGGCGAAACTGGGCCGCGGCCCGGACTTGGATTCGCGCGACGCGGCCCGACGCGTCGGCCTGCCGGCCTATTCGGGCCGGCTGGTGATCAAGCGGCCGAAACGCCGCGATCTGTTTTTCAAACAGGGCGAGCCGGCAGTCATCGAGGTACACGTACCGCAACTGGGGCGGCACGGACGAGATGATCTCCGAGCTGCACATCAACGGCCAGACGGTC
>JAADHY010000755.1:2138-7778 GCA_013151585.1 Planctomycetota bacterium | reverse complement strand
AAGCGGATCGTCTGCGGTTATCGTCGCCCGCGGCCGGAGGGTTTTCGTCTCTACGAGGTCGGCACCGACGGCAGCGGCCTGCGACAGGTGACTTATCCGCCCGCGGACGAAGAGCAGCGGATCGCCAAGTACGGCCGGACGAGTTATGGAGACGGCTTCTACGGCTTGATGGGATATCAGTTTTGGACGGACGACGTCCATCCGTGCTACCTTCCCGACGGCGACATCTGTTTCGCCTCCACTCGGTCCGAGCATGGCGTGCTCTGCACGCCGGCTCACTACCTGGCGTGCACGAACCTGTACCGCGTGAGGCCCGACGGAACCGGCCTGCGCCGTATGTCTCGCGGAGCCCTCAGCGAGTTCACGCCGGCGATGCTCGAAGACGGCCGCATCCTCTACAACCGTTGGGAATATGTCTACAAGGGAATCGCCGCCGTGCAGCCGCTGTGGACCATGCGCCCGGACGGCTCGGCCAGCGAGGAACTGTACGGCAACAACATCACCGATCCGGGCGTTTTCTGGCAGGCCCGGCAAGTGCCCGGCCGGCCCCACCTGGTCGTTTGCATTGGTTGTGGACACGAGCCGTTGGGCGTGGGCCAGGTGCTGCTGTTGGACCTGCGCAAGGACAAACGCACACGCGCGCCGATGGTCAGCCTCACTCCCAACGTGAGGACGCGAGGTCTGCGCGGCCTGTATCAACTTCGCAACGGCGTGTGGCGACAGGACCTGTACGGTCCGTTCTACGCCGATCCCTACCCGTTGTCGGAGGAGTTCTTCCTGGTCTCGTGCAATCCGGACAAGCGGTACAATGACCAGACGGCCTACGGCATTTATCTGCTCGATGTGTTCGGCAATCGCGTGCCGATCTATCGCGCGATCCCGAGATTTCCTGCTGGCAGCCCATGCCATTGCGCCCGCGCAGCAAACCGCCCGTCTTGGCCGCAGTCGGAACGGATTTCGTACAATCGACTCCGGCGACCGGGTGCGCAACCCGCAACGACCCGGACGCCGCCGACCAGCAGCAACAGCAGCTCTCGGGGACGATCGCCGATTGCGAGGAGACGGCGACGCTGTTCCTGATGGACGTCTACCGCGGCCTGCCGGGTGTGAAGCGAGGGACCGTGAAGTACATTCGTGTGCTGGAACAGATTCCCAAACCATGGGCGGCCGAGGTCGATTTCCGCCGCGGAACGGATCGGCGCGACGACGGCTGCGGCGGGCACATCGCGATCGGTTTGGACAGCAACATCTGGGTCGCCGTGCTGCTGGGAGTGGTGCCGGTGGAAGAGGATGGCTCGGCGCAGTTTGAAGTTCCGGCCAACCGGAATCTCTTCTTCCAGGCTCTGGACGAGGATTTCATGGCCGTGCAGCGAATGCGGACGTTTATCAGTCTGGTGCCGGGCGAGAGGCGTTCGTGTATCGTTTGCCACGAGCCTCGCAGCCAAACCCCCGCCGTGCGGCTGGCGCAGGCCCTGCGCCGGCCGCCCACGAAACTCGCCGCCCAGCCCGGCGACATCGCGCCCCGGCCGCTGTATTATCCGACGGACATTCAGCCGATTCTCGACCGCCACTGCACGACCTGCCACGACGGCAAAGACCCCAAGGCCCAGCCGGACCTGCGCGGCGAGCTGACCCCGTTGTTCAACCGGTCTTACGAGAACATTTTGCAGGGCGGCCTGGTCCACAAGGTCCGAGAGTGGCACGGAGTGACTTACGCGATGCAGAACGTGGAGGCCGTCCCGCCGTACTCGCAGGGCGCCCACCACAGCCGGCTCGTCAAGCTGCTCCGGGCCGGCCATTACGACGTGAAATTGTCGAAGGCGGAGTGGATCAAGCTGGTCACCTGGATCGACTGCGGCGTCCCTTACTACGGCTCGTACTACGGACGCCGCCACATCAAGTACAAAGGGGCGCCCGACTTCCGACCACTGCCGACGCTCAGTTCCGCCCGCGGGGTTCCGCCATCAAATCGGTGATGTCTCGAAGGACAAAGCGGCTCGCGGAGTGTTTATCCGCGTCGCAGCGCGACCGACCGAAGTGGAATACGCCGGCGCCGTGTATCACATCGCAGTGCGCAGGCTGGCTGCGAAAGCGGAAAGCCAGGAAAAGGTCGGCCTGCGGCGTCGACGGAGTGGCTGGGCGGCCGAGGTTGAGCGCGGCGCACGCGCCGCCGCTCTTCGCATGCAAAAAGGGGAGACGATGAAACAACGATCCAACCCAAACAGCACTGGCGCATCCCGACGTGAGTTTCTCCGCCTGTCGGCAGTGGCGACTGTGTCGGCCGGATGGAGCGGCGACATAGTGACCGCCGGCGCGAAGGCCGACGACGAACCACGAGGGCCAACAGTCTCCGGGGAAACTTCTCTGAGAGAAATCGCTCGGCTCGAAAACGCCGAGCTTTTGCTCCAAGTGTTTGAACCCGGCACGTTCGCCGTGACGATGAAACAAGCCGGCGCCCGCTGGTTCCCCGATCCATGGCAAGGTGTGGCTTGCCGCATGGTCGTCCAACGAGCCCAGGCAAGTGATCGACCTGGGCGGCACCGGCTTGGCCGCGGTCGCGCAAAACGGCGCCGGTCTGACGCTGAAGTTGAGCGGCCCGCACGGGGCGGTTGTGACGACCCGACTGGCCCTGGAAGGAGCGGTGCTGCGTGCGGCGGTGGTCGAAGTTATCCTCCCCGCCGGCACAAAGCTCGAATCGGTCGAATACCCCTTTCGGTCATTCTATCTGTGTACGGGCCGGGACGACGGTTATCTGGTGTTGCCGTCCCATGAAGGCTGCCTGATTCCAACCGGTCCGGTGAAGTTGGGCACGACGACGTTTTGGGCGTGGGCGGATCAATCTCGCGGGCCGCAATCGTTCCACACAGAGCATGCGCCGCTGTTGCCCTTTTATGGCGCTCAAAAAGGCGGCGCGGGCTACACGGCGATCCTTGAAACGCCGGACGATTTCGCCTTGCGCTATCTGCTGAATTCAACGTTTCAGCACATTTTTGCTCCGCAGGGCAAACGGTCGCCGTACCAGCAGATCGCTTGCGTTTGGCCGATGTGGTTAGCTCAGCGCGGGCGGCTGGGCTACGAGCGACGCATGCGGTTCGAATTCGCCAAGCCATTGGACTACGTGCGCATGGCCAAGGCCTACCGGCGCGAAGCTATCGCTCAAGGCCATCTGGTGACCTTGCGAGAAAAGTTGAAGAGCCGGCCGCAAATCAAACGGCTTGCCGGAGCGCCTTATCTGGCTTATTACGCTGGCTACCCGCACTACCCGCCGGGCTATCCCGGATTGGAGTATAGCTACCGACAACTGGCCGATGTGATCGACGATCTGGCCGGCCCGATGGGATTGCGGCGGGCGTTCGTCCATTTCTGGGGGGCCTACTCGCTCCAGCCGCCACGGTGCCTGCCCTTCGACCCGGCGCCCGGGTCGGTCGACGAGTTGGCGGCCATCGTCAAGAAGTGCAAGGAGCGCAACTTCCTGTTCACGCTCTACAACGACGTCTCGGCCCAACTGGAAGAAACGGATTTCTGGGAGCCGGCGTTGATGGGCAAGTCGGCGGACGGGCGTTTTTGGCCGTACCGGTGGCGTCGGACTTGCCCGAGCCAGTACGTACGACTCCTCGCGCGGGACTTTCCGAAAGTCGTTAAGCGGCTGGGCGTCGAAGCATGCTACGTCGATTGCATCAACTCGTCACGGATGCGGGAATGCTACGATCCGGACCATCCGCTGACGCGGTCCGAGGATCGCAGGGCTCGACTGGCTTTTTATGAATACGTGCATTCGCTGGGGTTGGTCTTCGGCGGCGAACACGCAGGCTGGTGGAACGCATCGGCTCTGGATTACACCAACGGCGTCGGCAGTCATGCTCGCGTGTCTTCGTTGCTGACTGCCTTTTCCGTGCCGCTGTACCATCTGGTCTTCCACGACGCCCTGATTGCCTACTGCAGCGCTGGGGATGACTACACCGTCGCCAACGGGACGGCGTTCGAAGACAAAATGCTGCGTGACTTGCTGCGAGGTGTGCCGCCCATGTTTTTCATGAACTTGCGAGACCACAAGAAGTGGCGGAAGAAGGTTCGCGACAGTTACGCAGTCCTGTCCGATCCGGTCGCAGCGGTGATGTACGACGAACTGCTGTCGCACGAATGGCTGACGGATGACCAAATGGTGCAACGCACGCGGTTTTCGTCCGGAGTGGAAATCACCGTGAATTTCGACGAAGTCGAACGAGAAGGGCTGATGGGCAAAGGTTTCTGCGTGCGCGGCCTGGGAGGCGGCGTGCGGCGCGGAGCGTTCAAAAGCGGTTGGGCGTTGGATGGATGACCGGCAAGGGAAGAGGCCGCTGGAGGGGCGCAACGGACGCCGCGGGGACGCGCGACGGACAAGGCCTCTTGGTCGTCACGAAGAAGTGCCGTCAGGCGACCGCGTGTGACGCTCAGGCCGACGATTCGCGCCGAGCAGGCGAGCGACGGCCGGACCGCCATCGCTTGCGGGGCGCCGATCTCTTCACAGCCTATTCCGGAAATAGGCGGAAACCGACCGCCCGGCCGCCAAACTGCAGAAAACAGGCTTGACCTCGCCGCGAAGCGGCCTGCCGCTGGCCCTTCCGGGCCGAACCGCGTAGACTGACACCTTCCGATGGCACACCGATCGTGCATCGTCTAACCGAACCTGTCGAGTCTCTCAATCCGCGGGCATCCTGTCCGTTGATCCTGTCGGCGGGACATCCCGGACCATTCACGAAAGGACATTGCGTTGACGCAAGCTGCGCCGGTTCAAGAGGAAGGTCGCCTAAAACGTGCGCTGGGGCCTGTGATGCTTTGGGGGCTCGGTGTGGGCTACGTGATTTCGGGCGAGTATTTCGGCTGGAATCTGGGGCTGCCCGCTGGCGGAACGCTGGGAATGCTTCTGGCGTTCGTCTTGATTACGGTCATGTACGTGACCTTCGTCTTCAGCTACACCGAGCTGGCGTGTGCGATCCCGCGGGCGGGAGGGGTCTTCGTGTACGCTCAGCGGGCGTTGGGTCAGGAAGCCGGCTATCTCGGCGGAATCGCTCAAGCCGTAGAGTTCACCTTCGCTCCCCCAGCCATCGCGATGGCCATCGGCGATTACGTCCAAATCTGGATTCCCGACGACTGGATCGTTTCTTTTTCGGAATCGTCGCCGATCGACATGAAAGTGCTGATCGCCCTCGTTGCCTACTTGATCTTTACGGGCCTCAACATTTGGGGCGTCCGCCAGGCCGCAACCTTTGAATTGGCTGTGACGGTCGCTGCTGTCGCCGGCCTTGTGCTTTTCTCGGGTCTTGCGTTGCCCCATTTTCGTCTGGAGAACTTTCTTGCCAATGGCTGGCCTCAAGGCTGGTGGGGCGTGTTCGCCGCAATCCCGTTCGCGATGTGGTTTTACTTGGCCATTGAAGGTGTCGCGAACGCCGCGGAGGAGGCTTTGAATCCACAGCGGGACGTATCGCGCGGCTTCGGTGCGGCGATTGTCACGTTGGTCGTCTTGGCATGCTGCGTTTTCTTCGGCTCAGTGGGAATCGGCGGCTGGGAACGTGTCGTCTACACCGAGGCAAACGTTGTGGCAACGGCGGCCGGGGGTGTTCAAGTCAATCCCGACGCGCTGGCCACCGACCGACCGCTTCC
>JAADHY010000755.1:0-2126 GCA_013151585.1 Planctomycetota bacterium | reverse complement strand
AATTGGTCGGGGCAAACCACGGAGCGTATCATCTGTTGGTCGGCATCGGCCTGTTGGGGCTGTTGGCGTCGTTTAACGGCATTATTTTGGCATCGGGCCGCGCGCTGTTCGAGATGGGGCGAGTCGGCTACTTCTTCCCCGCGCTAGGCCGGACCAATGCTCGCACCAAGACTCCGGTGAATGCTCTGTTGGTGAACTTCGCGATCGGCGCCGTCGCCGTCCTCTTTTTGGACACCGCCGGATTGATTACGATGGCGTCCTTCGGAGCGCTCACCCTGTACTTGGTTGCCATGGTAGCGCTGATGCGACTGCGCACGAAAGAACCCGACCTGCCTCGTCAATACAAGACGCCGTGTTATCCCGTGTTCCCCTGGACGGCGTTGGTCATTGCCTTCGTATCGTTAGTCACGATGTCTGTTCTGAATTTCGACGCTGGGGACCTCTTGCGGTCCTACACGTTGTGGTATTTCGGCTACGTTGCCGCAGCCTTCGCGTACTTTTTTGTGTTTCTGAGAGGTCGATTGCCTGAAGCTCCCGCTGTCCCGTCCCAAGTAACACCAGAGTGACGCGGTCTCTCGCTGCCCGCGCCAGAGCGGCCGCGGACCGTTCCTTTCGTCCCGTAAAGACGAAACCGGTGTGGAAAAGGGTCTTCAAGAAGGAGATCGGTCGATGAGTGCCGAGCCGGGCATGCTAACCGTCGAACAGCTCAAAGAGCTAGTGACGCAGGGCGAGATCGATACCGTGGCGGTCGTGTTGACCGACCTCTACGGCCGCTTTGTGGGCAAACGCTTCGATGCTCGGTTCTTTCTCGATTCCGTCGCGGAAGCGGGAACGCACGCGTGCAACTACTTGCTGACTGTCGATATGGAGATGCAGCCCGTGGCCGGATATCGCTTCGCCAACTGGCAAAAGGGATACGGCGATTTTCACCTTCACGTCGACCTGAGCACGCTCCGCCGCGCCCACTGGCTGGATCGGACGGCTTTGGTCATCGCCAACGTGGAAACGACCGACTCGCACCGTCCGGTCAGCATCGCGCCTCGAAACATTCTGCGGCGGCAACTCGACCAAGCTCGAAAGCTGGGCTTCCGGCCGTTAGGAGCGTCCGAGCTGGAGTACTACGTCTTTTGCCATTCTTATCGAGACGCCGCGCAAAGAGGTTATCGGGACCTCGCGGCTGCCGGATGGTACATCGAGGATTACCACATCCTGCAAGGGACTCGGACGGAAAGTTTCCATGCTCAGGCACGACGAGCCCTGGCGGCGTCGGGAGTGGCGGTGGAGTCCACGAAAGGCGAGTGGGGATTGGGGCAGCATGAGCTGAACCTTCGGTATTGCGACGTCTTGGAGATGGCCGACCGCCACGTGATCATGAAACAATGTCTGAAGGAAATCGCGGAGGCTCACGGGCTGAGTGTAACGTTCATGGCCAAGTTCGCGGCCGATCAGGCCGGCTCCAGTTGCCATGTCCACCTGAGTCTCTGGCGGGACGGACAGAACGCCTTCGCCGGCTCGGAGCGGCTGAAAGGGAATGCGTCGCTTCAATGCTCCGACACGTTCCGTCATTTCGCCGCTGGGTGGATTCGCCGGATCCCCGAGCTCATGGTGTTCTTGGCCCCGACCGTCAATTCGTACAAACGGTTCCAATCCGGCTCGTGGGCGCCGACCCGCCTGGCGTGGGCGATCGACAATCGGACGGCCGGCATTCGAGTCGTCGGCCACGGTTCGTCTTTGCGGTTGGAATGTCGCATCCCAGGAGCGGACTGCAATCCGTACCTGGTCTACGCCGCCCTTTTGGCCGCTGGTCTGGACGGCATCCGCTCCACAAGCGAACCGCCCGAACTCTTCGCTGGCGACGTTTATTCCGAAAGCGACGCTCCCTGCCTGCCAACAAGCTTGGCCGAGGCGACCGATCTGTTCGAGCAGTCGGAATTCGCTCGCGACGTCTTCGGCGAGGAAGTGATCGAACACTACGGCCATTTTTTCCGAACCGAACAGCGCGCCTATGACGCGTGTGTCACCGACTGGGAACGTCAACGTTACTTCGAAAGGATCTGATGTCACCGCTGATCGGCATCACGACTTACGGGATCGACCAGGCCGGCAACTATTCGCTCCCAGAGCCG
>JAADHY010000613.1 GCA_013151585.1 Planctomycetota bacterium | reverse complement strand
TACGCCGGCATGCGCAAGAACGCCTTTCCCGGCGGCCTGATGAGCAAGGCCGGATACGAACACGACACGTGCATCGATGGCGGCGTGGAGTTTTACATCGATCGTGGCTACATTCCGGACGACCGCAAGGCGCGTCACGGCTGGCATGCCGACGGAGCGGCTCAGACGCTGGAGTACGCCTACGACGACTGGTGCCTGGCTCAGATGGCAAAAGCCCTCGGCCGCGATGACGACTACCGACTCTTCCTGCGCCGCGCCCACAACTACCGAAATGTCTTCGATCCGAAGACTGGATTCATGCGGCCCCGCAACTCCGACGGCTCGTGGCTGGAACCGTTCGATCCGAAAGGAAAGAAAGGTTGGTGCGAAGGCACGGCCTGGCAATACACGTGGTTCGTGCCGCACGACATCGCGGGCTTGATCGAGCTGATGGGCGGACGCGAGGCGTTCAACCGCAAGCTGAACGAAGCATTCGAGCGAGGTGCCGAACGGGATTTCTTGTCGCCTTACGTCAACTACGGCAATCAGCCGTCGTATCCCATGGCTCATCTTTTCAACTATTCCGGGGCGCCCTGGCTGACGCAAAAGTGGGTCCGGCGCGTGAAGGAACAGACTTTCGGCGGTGTCACGCCACAGAACGGTTACCGCGGCGACGAAGACCAAGGGCAGGCCGGCGGTCTGGGTGTGCTGATGGCGATCGGTTTGTTCGAGGTGCGCGGCGGTGCGGCGATGGAACCGGTTTACGAGATCACCAGTCCGATCTTCGACCGCATCGTCATCCATCTGGATTCGCGGTACTATCCCGGCAAGACGTTCGAGATCGTCGCGAAGAACAATTCGCCGCGGAATGTGTATATCCAATCGGCCCGCCTGAACGGCCGGCCGCTCGAACGTCCATGGTTCTTGCATCGCGAACTGGTGGCCGGCGGCCGGCTGGAATTGGAGCTAGGGCCCGAACCGAACAAGAGCTCGGGCAGCTCGGCGGCGTACGGCGTGTCGGAGGACGATGCCAGCATGAGTGTCACGAGGAGCAGAGATAAAGCTCATACGGAAAGCCGTGAACAATCGACGCGCCGGCATGAAAGAAAACGGTAAGGAGAACGGACTCGCATCACTTTGCCCTCATCTTTCTTGTTTCTTGGCACAGGTTCCGGTTTCAACCCGAGGCTGCCCGAGCGACACCATGATACGGAAAGGCGCACGAGATGGCACGATGACATGACCGCGTGGGTGACACTTGCCGAGTGTCACAGCCCGATCTGCAATTCGGCGCTGGTCCTTCAGGTTGCCGCACCCGGCAGGTGCGGCCCACATGCGTGCGGCCCACGTGGGTCTCTTGCATTCACGGCGGTGGCACGTAGCCGCGTAGGCCGATGCGGGAGACGTCGATCGGCTTGAAGCCGAGTTTCAGTGCGGGTGAGTTCGGCTTGAGCCGGAAGTCTTCCTTCGATACGTCCACAAACAGCGGGTCGGCCACGAGCGAATGTTTGTCGAAGCCCCAGGAACGCCACTTGTCCCACGGGGCCGCAGTGATCTCGGGCGGCTTGCCGGTGCCGGTCCAGTAGAGGTTGTAATCGATCAGGAAATCCAGCTTGGGGTCCCAGCGGGTGACGCGCACCGAGCCGGGCGGCTTCAAATCCGTGTAAATGATGTTTCGCAGCATTTTGCTGCCGTGGAATTTGCCCAGGTAGTTGTTCAAGTAGATCAAGTGGTCGCGCCCGTCGGCAAAGATGTTGTTTTCAATCCGGCAGTTCCAGCCGCCGTTGAACATGATGCCGCCGAGCACGTTGCGCAGGCAGATGTTGTTCGTGACCGTGATGTTGCTCGAGTAACCGTCTAGATAGATACCCCATGAATAGAAGGGGGAGTGCCATTGGAGGTCTTCGGTCACCTTCAGGCCAATGGAGTCCACGATCAGGTTGTTGTTGATGAGGTTCGGCGTGGTGGTGGTGTAGGTTTCGATCGCGCCGGTGTCGTTGGTTTCCAGGTTGGTGCGCCGCACTTCGTTGAACTCGATCCGGTTGCCCCGGCATTTGCGTTTGAGCGAAATGCCGTAGCGCGGCGTGTCGTGGATGAAATTGTGCGAAATGATGTTCTCGTGGGCGGTCTCGGCATAGAAGCCGGCCACGTGAGCGTAGGTCAGGCCGATATGATGAATGTGGTTGCCGGAGATGAGGTTGCCGGTGGGACCGGAGCCGACGGGGCGCTTGCCGGGCAACTTGAATCCGCCCCGCTCCGGATCGTCGCCAATGATCAGCCGGTCCGGGAAGGTCTGGCCGCACAGGAACACACCGCCTTGCCCCACATACCGCACCGTGTTGCCGACGAACAGGTTCTTGTCCGTTGCCCCGACGCCGACCAAAGCCCAGCCGCCGAGCAATTCAAACGTGCAACCCTCGATCCGGTTGTCAGCAGCATCCTGCATGCAGATCGCCCCGTCGGGCGGGTAGTACAAGCTTGCGATATCGACCGTGTACTGCGTGTCGCGGAAGGTGAGCCCGCGGAACTCGATGTGCTCGACGCGCCGCTTCGGCCCGTCGCCGCGGAAGAAGACGATCCGCTTCATCGCCGGCGCGACCACTTCCTGTTGCATGAAGTTCTCGTCTTCTGGCCAACAGGTGAGCACACCGGTTGAGCGGTCGAGGTAAAACTCGCCGGGCGAGTCTAACGCCTCGCGCACGTTGGCCACAAAGAACCGGTTGCCCGGCCGCAGATCCGCCTGGCACGGCGGGTCCAGATAGATCGTGCACGTCTTTTCGTCGATCCGCGCGATGCGGTTGATGCTGTTGACCCAGCCCCAGGCCGGAAAGATGTGCAGTTCCTTCTCTGGCGATTGCTCCCACGCCCGGACCGCCTCTTTGGGGAACGACAGCCGGTCGTAGACTCGCGGGCGGTTCACGGTGAGCTGTTTGCCGCGGCTCTTGGTGAACGTTTCGGCTTGCACGACGATCAGGTGATACCCCTTCGCCGGCGACGACAGCTTCGTGCCTTTGGGGACATAATCGGGATCGTCGGTCAGGCAGAAGGCATCAAAGTTGATCCCGCCGCCTTTGAGGTTCGTCCAGCGCAGTCGATGCCGGCCGGCTTTCAGCGGCAGCACTGCGCCGAAGTGCCACTGGAACCGCTGCCACCC
>JAADHY010000103.1 GCA_013151585.1 Planctomycetota bacterium | reverse complement strand
TCTCATTCCGAATCCGCGCCGATTCGCCTCACCAGCGCTCAGCAAGCCGCCGCGGGCACGGCGTCGTCCCAGGGACGTCTCTCCTTCCGTCTGAAGGTGGGTGACCGGTTCCCGCTGATCAAGCGGGTTTCGCAAACCCTGAAGCAAGCGTTGCCCCAAGGCACTGTGGTGAACCGGTCGGAGGTCACTTTGCTGATGGCCATCACAGTCGAAGCGGAGGAAGCAGGGCGCAAGCGCCTCGGCGTTCGCTACCAGCGCGTTCAGTATTCCCACGATATCGCCGGACACAAAATCCAGTTCGACTCCACTCAGCCGGTCCAGGGAGACTTGCCGGACATGGTGAAAGCCTATCGCGGCTTAGTTGGCAACGGGTTTTCGTTCTGGTTGAGTGCGGACAATCGGATTTTGCAAGTCGAAGGGTTCGACCAGTTCCTTCAGCGCTGCGTTCAAGACATCGCGCCGCAACGGCGACAGCAATTCCTCACAGCGTTGGCGATCACTGAAGAAGACCAAGGCGTCGCCAATTTTGTCGACGACAGCATCGGCCTGCTCCCCTATGACCCGGATGAAAACGGCGAGACTGTGGTCCGCGTGGGGCAGTCGTGGACACGGGAACGGAGCCTGTTTAATCCGATTCCCATGTCGGTCATCACTCAGTACACGCTCACGGAACTGACAGCCCGAGAAGCCACGATCGATGTCATCGGTCGGATCGTTCCGACCACCGTGGCCACTTACGATCCGACCACGGGCCAAGCGACCGGACACCGTGTGATCATTCGCGGCGGTCACTGCGTCGGTCAATGTACGGTCGATCGCGCGACTGGCCTGCCGCTGTATTCGCGAGTCGAACGATTCTTAGACATGGTCGTCCGGCTTGACAGCGGGGAAGAAATCCCCGAAACGAAGTCGATCGTCACGACCGTCCAAGCGTTTCCAGAACAGGGCCGATCGGTCGCGTCGGTGGAAAAAAGCCGATCGGAGCAACACGCGTCCGACGTCGTACCGGCCGTGGCAACCCAAGAGGCTCCCGGGACTCGCGGTCGTGCGGTGCGCCCGGCTCAACCGCTGCCCCGCCCGTCGCCCGGGCAACATCCTTGAACTGGAAAGCGGAGTCTGCCTCTCAGCCCCGTCGCCACCCATGAGGACCGTCCGCCGACCGCTGGTTGTCCGCGCGGTTCTGTCCCTCCGCGCGTATAGCCTTCGAAGCGTAAGTAGCGTAAACAACGGGAGATGAGCCGCGCGTCGAGTCCCGTGTTTCCACTCCGCGCTCGGCATCGAACGCTGAGCGGACGGTGGGGCTGAGCTTGCGGGTGGAAAGCCTTTGCCAGCCTGTCGGTCAGGACCAGCACCGGCACCGCACGGCGCCTTGTCAAGCTTTTCGCTTCCTCAAGGCTGGCATTGACGGTTTCGGGTTCCGCGCCTAGGCTTTACAGCCCCGAGCGGGTGGCATTTGGCCGAAACCCGTTTCCTATTGTCGCTGATAGCAGGCTCCGAAGATGTCTTTGTGGGAATAAATTATGTCGAATGGCAGTATTCACGGTCATGAAATCATGCGGATGATCCATGCGGCCGAGACGCCCATGACCCGCGCCGATTTGGAGCGCGAAGTGACGGCCCGCTTTGGGCCCGACGCGCGCTTCCATGCTTGCGCGGGCCAAAACATGACGCTTGCCGAATTGCTCGAATTTCTTCGGCACCGAGGGAAAGTTGTGGAGGTCGACGGCTACTTGCGGACCGATATCGGGATGATGTGCGACCACGAGTAAGCACATTGCGCAGAAACGTTTTCGGCAGGCAATCGGCAGACGCGTCTGCCGTGTCATCTCCGGGCGCATCGGTTCGTCTGCATTAGGGGCGTCACAGAATAACGTGCCCATTTCGTAGGATGGACATACCTGTCCGGCACCTTGTTTGACGGTCTAGAAAGCCCGTCGCATGTCCCGCGCCGCGCAACTTATTCTTTGACAGTTCCTAACGTGGCCTGGCGGCCACAACCCAAGTGGGTTTCAGAGCGTAGCCGAACGCGCCACGCGTTTGGCACGTCCCCGGGAAAGGCGTCGCCAAAGGCTGGCGTCTTCGGCTACAGCACGTAGCCGCCCCGGGCCCGTCGCACTCGGCAAGTGCGACCCAGGAAAGTCCTCGCAGCATGCTCGTCTCGAAAGGTAAGACTCTTACCGGGTCGGCGATTCCGTATTCGGTCGTCGCCGCTGCTCCAAGAGCCATCGGTAGAGCTGCGGGTTGTTGTAAGTTTCGGTCCAAGAATCGTGGCCGGCTTCGGGATACACGGTCAGCCTGGCGTGGCCCCCGGCTTGATTGACGGCATCGACCATCTCCTGGGATCGGCGCAGCGGGACCACCGAATCTTTCGCCCCGTGGAAAACCCAAATCGGCAGGTTCACCAGCCGCCGAGCCGTCAGGACCTCACCACCGCCGCAGATCGGCACGATGGCCGCAAACCGCTCCGGCGTGTACGTGGCCAAGGCCCACGTTCCGAACCCGCCCATGCTAAGACCCGTCACGTAGATGCGGTCCTCGTCGACCTTGTACTGGGCCACCACTTGGTCCAACAGAGCCGTCAACTCCAGCGGATTCCACCAGTGGTCCGGTGGGCACTGAGGTGAGACCAGAAGGAACGGGAAGTTCTTTCCCTCTTCGACAAGCTTTGGGGGACCGTGCCGCTTGACGCGTTCCAAGTCCTTTCCCCGCTCACCCGCTCCATGCAGGAACAACACCAGCGGCCATGCCTCTTTCTTGTCATAGTCGGGCGGGACGTAAAGGAGGTAGTCCAACGTCACCTCGATTTTGGTCTGAAGTCGGGCAGCTTGCTGCTTTCCGGGCGGAACGGCTTCATCCGCGCCCCGACCTGCATTCGCGAAAACGCCCCACACGGCCGCCACCACGCAAACGACGCAGAGAATCTTCATGGTTTCTTCTTCTCCTTGAGGGGAATGCTTGTTGGGCTGGTTCGAGCGAAGGCTCGCGTGCGCCTTCGTGTGTTTTTTTGACGCAACCGACGCAGGCTGAAAAGTAACCGGACGCCGTGGTCCGCGTTGCTCGTATCGACTCACCGAGAAAAAGACGCGACACGTTCGACCGAAACTGGCAGCTTTTGCTACGGGACTGACTGCCGTTCTCGGCAGGATGTCTTCCGGTCCGTGAGCCATTGCGTCTTACGTTTCGACAACGCCACTCGCGCACGTTGTCGATCGGCCACATGATGACGACCGATGAGGGAAAACTACAACGCTGTGTGGCCAGAATGCAACACCTTGGGACGTGTCAGGAGTCGCCTCGACGCTGGGGAATCGAATCCAGCTTGGGAAGACGGTCTTGAACGGACAGCGGTTCCGGCGGCGGTAGTCTCGCTGCTGCCCCCTGTTGCGCCGACAAGAGGCGCCACGCTCCAGGCTAACGACTTCTCCGCGCGGTTCGGATGGCATGCGCTCCTTCCTCGACCTGATGCGCGGCACGGTTGTTGCGACTAGATCACCACCAGGGCCGGTTGACCGCTAGTTTCGGTGCGGCGAGTGGATCGGAGCGGGCCGCTTTTGGGGCCGTTCCGGTTCGACCCGGTCTGTCCAATTCGCTGCTTTTTCCAAGCGAAGTAAGCCGATGATCCACGTCGCGGAAATCAACGACTTTCGTAAACTGCCCGCGTTCCGGGCCCTGTGGGAAGATCTCTGGGATCGCACCCCTCGTCCCACCTTCTTCCAGCAGCTCGCCTGGTTGGAAGCTTACGGGCAGCGGGTCGGCCGAGAACAACGGCTGCGGGCGTTGATTGTGTCGGTCGCGGGACGTCCGATCGGAATCGTTCCGCTGGTTGTCAAGTTGGTTCCTTCGCGTCTGGGAACGATCCGGGCTGTGACGTACCCGGTTGACAGTTGGGGGGCCTTTTTCGGTCCACTCGGGCCGCATCCGGCCGCAACCCTGGCCGCCGCGATGCGACATCTCGCCCAAACACGCCGCGACTGGGACTTGATTGACCTTCGCTACGTCGACGCGGAAGTCACCGACTGCGGCCGGACCCGCAATGCCATGCGAGGCGCCGGCCTGCAGACGTATTGTCGTCGCTGGTACCGGACGCCGATCGTCGAGTTCGGCCCCGATTGGGAAGGCTACTGGGGGCAGTTGGACGAGTCGTTCCGGCGGCGGTTCGAGCGGGCGGAGCGCACGGTGGCCCGGGCGACCCGCCTGTCTCTGGAACGATGGCGGCCCGGCGGAACCCTCAGCGGCGATACGGATCGGCGCTGGGAGCTGTTGGAGCCTTGCCTCGCCGCGGCGCAATCGCAAGCGGGACGGCTTGCGCTTTCGCCGCAACGAACGGCCCTCCTGCGTGATCTTCACCCGGCGGCTGTGGACGCGGGATGGGTCGACCTGAGCGTCCTGAAGGCTGGTCCAACCGTTCTCGGCCACGCGTACGGGTTTCACCACGGCGGGGTGGTGGAACTGGTCCATGTGAACGTGGCTCCGGGAGCCCCGCCGGAAACGGTCTTGGTTCTTGTCGGCCGACTGGTTCGTGACAGCTTTGAGCGTGGTGACCAGCAGATCATTTTCGGCCCGCTCTGTTCAACGGCCGGAACCGGCTGGGGCAACGCGACTCGCTACAGCTACCGATACACGCACTTCGCCCGAGCGGGAGCGTGCGCTCAGGTGCTTCGTCTAAACCATTGCGTTCGACGATGGCTGCACCTGGATCCGACTGTCGCCGAGCCGGTCATTCGGCCGCGACGCACGTCGGGCTCTCCCGAAGGGCCGTCGCACCGCGAATCGCCGCAAACCCTGCGTCTGCCAGCCCGGACAGCCAGCCCATAGCCTTCGACTGGCCAGCAACTTCTACCTCCGCTGGGCCCGGCCAAGGACCGCGCCCGGACACCGATGGGCAGGTAATCACCGACGCCGCAGGACAATCAGCTCTTGCTGCGCTTGGCCGTTGACGCGGCGTCCGACTTTGATGACCAGAGCCGGATCGTCCTGGCTGACCTCAAGC
>JAADHY010000315.1:463-3627 GCA_013151585.1 Planctomycetota bacterium | reverse complement strand
TCCCCGAGTGACAAATATTCATCCGGCCGGGCTGCTCTAATCTCTGCAAATGAACCGGGAACGTGATCGGTTTTATTCTCAGCGCCGCTCGCTCCCGCCGGATGCCCTTTCTCCAGTTTCAGTTTCCAGGGCCTCTCGTAAGGCGAGGATTTGGTCCGCGACGGTTCGGCGGATGGCGTTGTACGGCCCAAATCGCTCGACTTTCGCTCGGTCCAGCCAGTCAAGTCTTTCCGGGGGCCATTTCATTCCTCCGCTGGTGTAAGCGGTCCAATTGGGGATGATGGAAGCTTTGATTCGATCGAGGAGCTCTTGAGCCGCCGCGGCTTCGCTGCGAGCTCGCCCGTCTCTTCTTGCCGTCTCGAGCAACTCCTCAAGCCGACACAGGTACTTCAGGTCGTCAACGCCTTCGCGGCTCCGCTCGTAGTCAACCGTCGGGATGATCTTCGTGCCTTCCAGCTTCACGACCGATCCGCGGCCGCCGCCGGAGCCGCCGAGGTTGTAGAACCATTCGACCTTCCCCGCGACTCCATACTCGCTCATCCTCCAAAAAAAGAATCCGAACGGAAATCGGCCTTTGCCCGTGTTGACGAAATACGGAATCGCTCCAGTTTGTTGGACCAACTGCTTGATGAACTGCTCGTTGACCAGCCGGCGTCCTCGGTTGTGATGATCAATACCGTCCCAGCCGTTGTTGAATCCGGCGTAGTTCAGGTAGGGGGCCATCGCCATGACTTCTCGATAGCCGTTCATATCGCTGCTGACACAAATCTCCGGCAGTTCTTCGAAAACGAATCGGGCCAGCTTTTCGGCGTATTGGACACCCCTGATGCCCTTGTTCGTGAACTCATCGCCGATGCTGAAGATGACCGGGATGTCATGTTTCTGGGTTTCAGCGTCCAGCTTGCGCATCACCTCGATGTACTTCTGCTGAAACCGCTTGCTGTCGACGGGGCCATAACCGGTCAGAGCCGAAACGGTCAGGTTCATGGGCGCGGCGAACATGATCGGCTTGGTGTACCCGGCCGCCAGGTACTCCCGGATAAACGTGCCGAGCTGGCTGGTGTCATCGTCGTCGATGGGGATGTGGAATCCGTAGAGTGGACCGACGTTCGTCATGCCGTGCTGGCGCATGTCTCGGAGGGTTGCGCGGAGCACCTCAAGATTGCCCGGCCATTGGTAATGGAAACCGATGCAAAAAGGAGGTTCCGAGAGCCGAATCGGCAGCACGTCCAGGTGCACCTCGAGTGAGGCGACGTCGTTTTTGCCACTGGAGACGATGACTCGGCCGCGATAGAGCCCTGCGGGTGTTTGCTCGGGGACGTGGATGGTCACCCAAAACAGCTCTTTGCTCCATGCCGGCATATCCCAGGAGCGTCCCAGTTCGAGCAGCATGCGGTTCTCGCCATGGCCGCCTTCAGCCGACCGCACCGTCACGTGATCGGCGGGAATCGTGCCGGACGGACTTCTCAGCGCCGTCGCTCGGATCATCACGTCAGTCAGCCGTTCCTTCGGTTGCAGCGCGAAGCTGAACGGTTCGTACTCGCCCCGCGAGGCGAACAGGAGCGCCGTTGTCGATTTGCGCCCGGCCAGCGGCCGTTCTTCGCCGACGATCTGCTTGCCGGTATAGTCAGTCACGTAGATGTCGACGTCGGCCGCACAGACCGCGATGTTCCAAGGTGCAAGCAGCAAAGCGAGCCAAACGTGTCTCATGGTCAGATTCCTCATCGACCTTCGCCCCCTCGGCCCCTGAACTCTCGGCCCCTCGACTTTCAACCCTCAACCCGACGACTTACCGCCGGCCGATGTTGTCGGGGTCGTCGATCCCGAGCGGCACCAGTTTGGCGTCGTCGAGCCAGATTGTGCCTTCGCCGGTGACATAGACGTAAACGGCGTACCCGGTCGCTTTGGGTTCAAGCGTGCCAATCACGCGCACCTGCTGCCAGTCCGGGCCGATGCGGCCGCGATAGGTGCCGCGTGCTCCGGATTCGAAGTTGATAAAGAGCTGATTGTCGCCTTCGCCCTTCGCCCAGATGCTGAACTCGTAGCGATTGGCTCCCGGGACCACCGGCAACTTGGGCGTCATGATGCCGATGCGGCCGCGGCGTCCGAGGCATCGAATCCGCGCCGAATACTTGCCCGACCGGACGTACTGAGGCCGGTCTTCCCAATGATTCTCGTAGTCACCGCCCCAGCTCCACCCGTTCCACCACAGCCACCGCGAGCGATCCGGCCGTGAGTTCCGGTTGATGTCTTCGAAGCCGCCATTTTGGATGAAATTGAGCGGCGGATTCGTGGTCGACAGCATCGTGGGCTGGAAGGTGCCGTTGAGCCGGGCTTCGAGCATCGCCTTTTTTCGGCGATAATGCGACGGGCTCATCAGGCCCGCTTCCTTCATTTTCTCAATTCGATGCAGCGCCGAAACGATGCGCTGCTTGGGCCACAGCTTTTTCGTCAATTGCTGCTTGGTCTCGGCAGCGCGGCCGTCCGTCCCGACAACGATTCGGTGGCCAAGCGCCAGGCAAACCAAAACGACAACGGCCAGCCATCTGCTGCGGTTCATCGGAACGTCCCCCTCCTCGCACTCACTTTTCCAGCCCACGAAAGTCCCGCCGGTTGGCAGCGGATCGCCCGGCTCCTCGCGCTGCCAGCATATCCGATTGTCGTGCGGGCTCGCCAGCTCGCCGGTCGATTCTCTGACCGAGTGGCCGCACCCGGCCATCGTCGCGATTGCTCCGACAGCAGACTTCCGATACTGTGCGCCCTGGACGATCCCAGCGGGCTGACCGTCAAGAGGAGCGTGTGTGCACAGCCCCGGTCGTTGTCCGACGTGACGGGGAAAGTTGTTTTGATGACGTGGCTGCGCGAGTGGGCATGCGAGTACCTCGGTTTGCCGCCGGCTGAGCCGGGGCAGCTTCAGGCGTGGAAACTGGTCTTTCACGCCCCGTGGCCGTTCCGCGCCGGGCCCCTGGCGGCTGTGGTGGCGATGCTATTGCTCGCCGGGCTCATCCTCTGGGCGTACCGGCAAGGCTCGAGACGGTTGACGCCCGGTCGCCGGAGCGTACTGACCGGTCTGCGGCTGCTGCTTCTGGCCTTGGTGGTACTGTTGTTGTGTCAGCCCGAGCTCATGTTCCAGAAGGCGGACCGGCCGTTTGTGGCAATCCTCG
>JAADHY010000315.1:0-438 GCA_013151585.1 Planctomycetota bacterium | reverse complement strand
CTACGAGGATGCCGATCAGCGGTCGGCCGTGGAGCAGCTCACCGGAACGACCGCTGACTCCGCGACGCGGTGGCAAATTACCCTCGCCCTGCTGACCAGCGACAACGCCCGGCTGCTGCGTGACCTGACCGGTCCGTACCGAGTGCGAGTCTACCGGTTCTCCGACCAAACAACGCGAATCGCTGATCTGGCGAAGCCAGGCGACGTGGACGAATTCGTTTCCGCCTTACGACGGCTGTCGCCCGCCGGCAGTCAGACTCGGCCGGGAGCTGCTTTGCGCCACGTGCTCGATCAGTTTCGTGGCACGCCGTTGGCGGCGGTCATCGTTCTGAGCGACGGCGTGACCACCACGGGCCCGGCCGACAGTCTGGCCGAAGCCGTCGCGACCGACGAGGCCCCGCCGGTGTTCGCCGTCGGTCTGGGCAGTCCGGCTGCGCC
>JAADHY010000274.1:5861-7266 GCA_013151585.1 Planctomycetota bacterium | reverse complement strand
CAGAATGCAGCAAAAATAAACCAGTACGCCTCGCCCGACGTCGGGGCTGACCGGACGGCCTCCGATCAGCAGCGGCCGGACCACCTGCGGCCGGAACGCCAGTTCGATCTCGTTGCGGATCACTTTCCACAGCAGCACGTAGCGGATCACCTTCACTCCTCCTCCGGTCGATCCGGCGCAGCCACCGATGAACATGAGCAGTAGCAGGATCGCCTTGGCGAACTCCGGCCATTGATCGAAATTGCCAAGCTCGCCGCCCGTGCCGAAGCCCGTCGTGGTCATAATGCTCACGCTGTTGAAAACGGCGACCCGGAGCGAGTCCCACGGATTGGCGTGCGTGTCGTGTACCATCAGCGTCGCGAAGATGAGCCCCACGGCTACGACAAGGATGGTCAAATACGTCCGCAATTGAGTATCGCGCAGGATCGTCTTCCAGTCGCGGCGGACCGCGGCGTAATGCAGCGTAAAATCGCAGCCGGCCAAGAGCATGAATACCACGATGATGCCCTCGACCGCGGGACGAGCGTAGTAGAACCCGACCGATTCGTTGTGAGTGCTGAACCCGCCGGTTGCCATCGTTCCGAACGTGTGGCACAGCGACTCGAATATCGGAAGCCCGGCCAGCAGCAAAAGCGCGGCCTCGGCGGCTGACAGGCCGATGTAGATTAGCCAGAGCGCCATCGCCGTGTGGCGAATTCGCGGCCGAAGCCCTTCGGTGATCGGTCCGGGTACCTCGAATTTCAGCAACTGTTTGGCGCCGGCGCCGATTTGTCCCAGCAGAGCGACAAAAAGCACGACGATGCCCATACCGCCGAGCCAATGGGTGAAGCTCCGCCAAAACAGGATCGTGCGAGGCACCTGGCGCAAGTCGGCGATGACCGTGCTCCCGGTCGTCGTGAAACCGCTCACCGATTCGAAAAAAGCCGCGATCGGTGAGGGGATCACGTCGGAAAGGACGAAAGGCAGCGCCCCTAAAAGTCCGCAAGTGAACCATCCCAAGCCGACGATGGCCAGCGCTTCCTTTCGATAAATCTGGCCCGGACTGCGGCGCGTACACCACCAAAGCAACGCTCCCAGCGCAATGCCGATGCCCATCGAAATCAGCAGAGCTTCGAAGCCATTGCGTTCTTCGGGGGCGATTCCCGTCCCGTCCAACGCCCACGGCAGGCTAAACGCCATCGACGCTCCGACCAAAACCAATAACAATCCGACCGAGCGGATCACCAATTGCCAATGCATGCTGGGGCAATCCCTTCCGAGGCTTTTCCGCTTAGGGGACGTCAGAGGATAACGGGCCCATTTTGTAGGATGGACATCCCTGTCCGTCACCTTTTCGACGGGCTAGAAAGCCCATCCTACATCCCGAGCCGCATAACTTTTTTTCTAACGGCTCCTTAGCCTGCCG
>JAADHY010000274.1:0-5795 GCA_013151585.1 Planctomycetota bacterium | reverse complement strand
GCTTGTCGCTGGCTCCTGGCACCTTGGCGAACCCTTCTCGTGTCAACGCGACCAACACCAGGTCGTCGGGCAAGGGCAGCTTCGCCAGCGGCACCCGAGTCACCGGCGCGTCCGGCTGCACCGTCATTTCCAAGACGACCACGTCACTGCCAGGCAGCGGAATGACGCGGTTGACGACACCCGAAGTTGCCAGACTCGAGACCTCCGCCGCCATGGCCGCGCGCGGGCTGACCGCCACGTCGATACCCAGTTTCGACACCACGTTGGCGTAGTCCGGTCGCCGGATCACGACCATCGTCTTCGGCACTCCCAATTCCTTGGCCTCCACCGCGCTCATGATGTTGTCTTCGTCTTCGCCAGTCGCCGCAACGAAGACATCGGCCTGGGCGATTCGTTCCTCTTCGAGAAAGGCCCGACTGGTCATGTCGCCGCACACCACGGTCGCGTAAGGATAGGAGGCCGCCAACGCCTCGCAGAGCTCTCGATCACGTTCGATAATCCGAACCGCGTATCGACCGCCGCGCAGCACGTTCGCCAGTTCGGTCCCCACTCGACCGCCCCCGGCGATCACGACACGGACCCGCGCCGTCTCGTGTTCCACAAACAGATCCCGGATTTCGTCTAAGTCTTTCCGCATGCCTGCCAGGGCCACAATATCGCCGGCTTCGAAGGTGGGATGATCGGCCGACGGAACGATGAACCGTCCGCCCCGCAACAAAGCCCCCACCCGAACGCCTCGCGGCAGTTGCAATTGCCGCAGCGTCTTACCAACGGCCGGACCTCCGTCCGCCACACGCAGCAGCGGCATCTCGACCTGTCCACGAGCCAGCGTCTCGACGGCCACGCTGCCGGGATTCCGGATGAACTTCGCCAGTTCGAACGCCGTCAACTCTTCCAAGCTCATGATCCGCTCGATGCGGAAATGCCGGCCGTAATCGAACGTGCTCAGGTCCCGATAGACGCTCGCGTGCACCCGAGCCACGGCCTTCCTGGCTCCCATCGCCTTGGCCACGGACGCAGCGATCAAATTTACCTCGTCGTCGTTTGTGGCGGCGATCACCAGCCCCGCCTCGGAAATGCCGGCCTGAAACAGCACCGGGGCGCTGGCGCCGGAACCGGCGATGGTCTGGACGTCCAGTTGCTCTTCAACCTTACCCAAGTGGCTCTCGTCGATATCGATCAGCGTGACGTTGTGGCGCTCGTCGACGAGCGTCTGCGCGACCGACTGCCCGACCGTTCCCGCACCGACGACGATGATATTCATGGTTTTCCGGCCACTCCCGTTTCCGACGTTTGACGCCCGGCGCCCCACCGGCGACCGGCTCCCGAAAAAACCGGCGTTAGTGTAGCCCGCTCAAGACGTAACCGGAAGAATGAATGTCCTGAAAGCCCGCCGCCTGGCGGCACGCCGGTCCGGCCAACCCGGCACCGCAACAGTGCGCCTCCGCCAGTTCGATGGATGCGCTCGCTGCCAGCCGAACGGACGTCGAACAACGAAAAGTCGCGCTCAGTTTCGTTCGCAAGAAGAGAAGCGTACTATGGCAGTACCCGGAAATTTTTTGTTCGAAACGGATTAAAGAAGCCAACACAAGAGGAGGGTTCCACCGATGACCAACGCAACCGGATCGAACCGCAGGCAGTTCCTGGCAGTGGCCGCAGGAGCGGGCGCCTTGGCCGTAACGGCCCGAAGCTACGGCCGAGTCATGGGGGCGAATGAACGCATCCGGATCGCTCAAATCGGCTGCGGAAACCGCGGTTTCGCCGCGCACATGGCCGGCATCCACAAGCACGCCGAAGCGAAGAACGTCGAGATTGTGGCTGTATGCGACGTGTGGCGGCCCTATCGCGAGCGGGCCGTCGAACAAGTCCGGCAGTGGTATGGTCGCAAGCCCTTCGCAACAACGAAGTACGAAGAGATCATGGCTCGTGATGACATCGACGCCGTCATGATTGCCACGCCGGATCATCAGCATTGCTTGCACTTGAAAGCCGCAGCGTTGGCCGGCAAGGACGCATACTGCGAAAAGCCGCTGTCGATGGATTTGGATGAGCTGAAAGACACGTGTGACGCCGTGAAACGGGCCGGCATCGTTGTTCAAATCGGGACGCAGAGCCGCAGCTATCCCGCCATGCTCGGCTGTCGGAAGGCGTATCAACAAGGGTTGCTCGGCAGAGTGTCTCGCGTGGAGCAGTTCCGCAATGGAAGCAAGCCCAATTGGTACAAGCGACTGGACCGGCTTCCCATCAAGAAGGCAGACGTGGACTGGGCCGAGTTTTTGAAGCCCCGTCCGATGCGTCCCTTCAGCGACGTGCTTTTCGCCGGCTGGTATGGGTATCGCGAGTTCTGCAGCGGGTCGATCGGCCAGTTCATGAGCCACTTTATCGATCTGGTGCATTTCATCACAGGAGCAACCTACCCGAGCTGCGCGGTGGCTATGGGCGACACGTTCATCTGGAAAGACAAATACAAGTTTGACTGCTGCGACCAGGTCGAAACCACGCTGATTTACCCCGAAGGTTTCATGGTGCACTACTGCACCAACTTCGGCAACGGATACGGAAGCCGCACGCTCATGTACGGTACGCGGGGCATTATGGAGTTTCACCATCGGCAGCGGGCGTCTTTATCGGGTCAGGGGGCTTCCGAACGAGGCAAACTCGGAAAGGAGCAGCCGGTCGAAAAGATCGAATGTCCGGACCACTTCTTAAATTGGCTGCAGTGCTTACGCACGCGGAAGGCCCCGGTCGCTCCCATCGAAGCTGGCTATCAGCACTCGATTGCCTGCATCCTGTCGGACCAGGCCCGCAAAACCGGGCAGCGTCAGGTCTACGACCGCGAAAAACGGGAAATCCGGGCCGGGTGAATCTGGCGGGGCCTGGTTGTCACGTTTTCCGGCAATGAAGCCCGGCGATCCCCTGTCCGCTGCGAAGGACCGCGGCTGCGTGCGGTCAGCGAGCTAGAAGCCGTTTTTCCGTTTTTTCCCGGTAACCGTCGCCGGGTTGACACACAACGGAGGACTGCGGCCGAGGCTGCGAGCATCGGTAGGAAATTCTCGTTGCCAGAGCTTCAGCCGTCGGCTTGTCGGGTATCCGCCCCGAGCTGTTGGGGCAGGAGCGGCCTGTTTCTGCCGCTGCGACGTGGCTTGGCTCCCGCTGACCACCGGCTCGGCATCTTAACCCCCGTGAAGGGCCATGTTCCCGGTGAATCCGCACGGTGGCGGCGGCGGACGCCAGCCGAGCCCCTGGCTCGCCTCGGTGCACAGCGTCTTGGGACTGCTTGACAGAAGGCGTTTGGATCAATATGCTTCTGATTGACTGTCAAGGGATTTGGCAATTTTGACAGCGCTGCCGAGACGCGGCAGGCGGTCAGCGTGTAGGCAGCGTGCGGGGAATGAATGTCATCGAGCAGGGATCGGACCGTTCGTCCGGTCGCTCGCGGAGTCTGCTGGAGTTCTGTTGAGGACGTCGACGATGCAGACGTGATAGATCCAAACTGAGGCGTTGGCGCGTCTCAGCGAGAGCTACCAGTCTTCCGGCGGGTCGGACGAGCCGCTGCGATGGCCAAAGCCCATGTCGGTGGTTTTGGCAACAAAGTGGGACCTTGCTCCCGCTTTTTTAGTTAAATAGGGGCCGAGAAATTGCGCTGCTCGCCAACGGGGCTTGTGCCGAACCGTTGCCGGAGCCGCGTGGGAAGCCCAAAACAGAACGACAACCAAGCGACGGCGGGCCAGTTCGCGGATCGCCGGCCGGAAAGTACTGTCTGGCCGCTCGCGGCCCCCGCCTGATGGGAAATGGACCAATGAGAGGGAACGAGATCCTTCGAATCGTCGACGCGATTCACCGGGATAAGAACATCGACAAGGAGATCGTGTTCGAGGGAATCGAGCAGGCGATTCTGTCAGCCGCGCGAAAGCATTTCGGCGAAGATCACGATCTGACGGTCACGATCGATCGGGACACGGGGGAGCCGTCGCTGCAATGCGACGGTTCGGACCTGGAACCGGAGGTTCTTGGAGACATCCTGGGGCGCATCGCCGCTCAGACCGCCAAGCAGGTCATGATCCAGAAGATTCGCGAGGCGGAGCGAGATGCGCTGTACGAGGAATACTCGGCTCTCCGCGGCCAATGTGTCACCGGCACGGTCTCGCGCGTGGATCGGGATTCTCAGACAGCCACGGTCAACATTGGCAAGATCGAGGCCATTTTACCTCGGGGCGAGCAGATTCCGGGCGAAACGCACCGGCCGGGCGAGCGGGTCCGGGCGGTAATCATCGAGGTCCGCAAAACGGGCAGCCGCGTCAAAGTGATATTGTCCCGCACCCATCCGGAGCTGGTGTTGCGGTTGTTTGAGATGGAAATCCCGGAAGTGGCCGAAGGCGTGATCGAGATTCGGTCCCTGGCACGGGAAGCCGGTTACCGTTCGAAAGTAGCGGTGTCGTGTAACGACCCCAAAGTGGACTGTGTCGGCGCATGCGTGGGCGTTCGCGGCTCGCGCATCAAGACTATCGTGGATGAGCTGCACGGCGAGCGGATCGACATCGTCCGGTGGAACGACTCCCTGCAGGTTTTGGTTCCCAACGCCATGCAGCCCGCCGAAGTCGAAGACGTGATCCTCTGCCCCATGCTGGGCCGTGTGATCGTGTTGGTGCGCGAAGACCAGCTTTCCCTAGCCATCGGCAAACGCGGGCAAAACGTGCGGCTGGCGTCGAAGCTGGTCGGCTGGGACATCGAAGTGATGACCCGCGAGGAGCTCGACGAGCAGCTTGACCGCTCGGTGGAAGCCTTCGCCTCGATTCCAGGTGTCAGTGAAGAGCTGGCCGAAAACCTGGTCGCTCAGGGATTCTTCAGCTTTTATGATCTGTCGGTGATCGAGCCGGAGCATTTGGCGGAGCTGGGCGGCTTGACTCCGGAAGAGTGCGATCGGATCATCGAATATGCCGATCAGGAAAGCATGCGCCAGGAGGAAGAGGAAGAGCGGCGTCAGAAGGAAGCCAAAGAGGCTAAGACGGAGCGTGAGCCCAGTCGGCCGGTAGCGCCCGCAGTCGCTACAGGCACGGCCGAGACAGCCGAAGCCAGCGCGGACGCCACCGCGCCGGACGAATCGGGGCCGACTGTCACGGCGGCTCCGGGCGAGGCAGCGGAATCCGCCGGGGAAGCTGGCGAGGTTGCGTCTGAAGGAGCGACGGCTGCGCAGCCGGCGCCCGTCGGCGCCGCAACCGAAGAGTCCGGAGCCGAGGAGTCCGGACAGGATGAGGCAGAGCCTCTGCAGGCGCAAGTTGAGCCCGCGGAAGGAGACGTTGCGGAAGCGGAGACGGCGGCAGAAGCCGCTGAGGTCGAAGCTGCTCAGGATGACCCGGGCTCCGAAATGGTTGAGACGGCAGAAGAGGTTCCTGCACAAGCCGACCTCGAGCAGACGGAGACTGCTGAGACGGAGCCGGCAGAGATCGCCGAAGCGGAGTCGGCGGATAAGGGCCCCAGTCCGGCGATTCAATCCGATGCCTCGGGAATCGAAGCCGCGCCCCCGGCGAGTCCCCCGGTGCCGGAGGATCGGCAGGCGGCCCAGCTCGCTTCGGAGAGCGAGGCGACTGCAGGTGCGAACGGCACTGAAACCGGGGATTCCGAGGCTGCTGGCATCGAACCCGGTGGCTCGGAAGCGGAGCGGACGACGTCTGAAGCGCCTGGCGATTCGCTTCCGGAACCCTCAGCCGAGGAGACGGATGAGGCGGACGCTTCTCCGGCGACAGCCTCGGCCGAGGCGCGCACTTCGTCGGTGCGGTCGGACGAGCCTGTTTCGT
>JAADHY010000151.1 GCA_013151585.1 Planctomycetota bacterium | reverse complement strand
CTGCCAGAGCTAACTCACCTGTCGTTGATCGAGGTTCCGATTACCGGCGCGGCTGTGCGCACGATCGCCCGCATGCCGCGGCTCGCTTCACTTGATCTGCGGTCCTGCCCGCGAATCACATCCGCCGATCTGGCCGAACTGGCGGAATCGCCGCGGCTGAAGGAGCTGAAGCTCGGAGGTTACGGCGTCAACGACCAGACGCTGGCAGCCCTTGCTCATCTGTCTCATCTGGAGTCGCTGACCCTCGAAGACGCCGACCTCCATGCGGCCGGACTGAGGCAACTGGCGTCCTCCGACGCGGCTGGCCGAATCCGGCTGCTCTCGTTTGCCCGGTGTGCGAGCTTAGACGACGAGGCGTTGACGACGCTGCGAGCCTTCGCCAACTTGCGTCATCTTTCCCTGCGGGATGTGCCCGTCACCGGGCGGTTCCTCGTAGGACAGCCCTGGCTCGATCAGCTCGAAGTCCTCGTGCTGAATCAGACCTTTCTGACCGACGAAGGCTTCCAGGCGATCGCGGCCTGTCGAAACTTGAAACGGCTGGAGCTGGCTCAGAACGCCCTGTCGGCCGAGGCGATAGAAGTGATCGCCAGCCTGTCACGGTTGGAAGTGCTGAACCTCTCTGAGTGCGGACTGACCGATGAGATGCTCCAGCCGCTCGCTCGCCTGGCGCGGCTGCGCACGCTCATGGTTGACGGCAATCCGGAACTGAGCTCCGGTGCGGTGCAATCGGTACTGAGCGGGGAAAACCACGAGACCCGGTAGGTGGCCTGCGCAGAAGCAGTGCCGAAGAAGCACGAGGGCACGTCCGAACGCACCGACTGCGCTGCTCCCGACGGGCCCCCGGCTTACGAGAACCACGACAGGAACGACAGAATCAGTGTCACCAGGGCGATCAGCGTACTGATGATCGACACCCACAGCTCGCGTCGCCGCAGATGAACTTGCTCTTCAGCGGCCGCAGCCGACCGTTCGGCCGGCGACAGGCCTGCTTCGGAACCGGAGGGGCCGCTGGTTCCCGTCGGCGCACTGGGGCCGCCCGGGATGGCCGGTAACGCGGCTCCCTTTTTCATCGCTTTGGCTTGAGCCTTCGCCAACTTCTTGGCCGCTTTGGCCTGCTCTTTCCACGGATCGCCCATCGCGTGATTCTTCCTTCTGGCTGCGTCGTCGCACGAAAAGGGATTCCTGGCTGACTACTCAAACGGCCAAATGGTAAATGAGTCCGCTAGTACGACCGAGATGTGTCTTGCTTCGAACGGCGGTTTTCTCCGCAACTGACGGCAAAAGCTAACCGCAAATCGCAAAGAGGAAACCATCATGCTCAGAATGAGCAAACAGCCGCGTTTCTGCAAGGCTTTTTTGGGGACCTTCATCGATTTGAAAACGCGAGCGATTTTCGCGCCTTGCTTGGAAGGACGAGTTCCGGTCGGACGGCTCTCCTCCGGCCGGGGGAGAACGGACACGGTTTGCGACATCTTCAGTTCTCGGGGCGTGTCTTCCCGTTGACTTTACGAGTTTTGTAAACGCCGTTGTGCATCCCAGTTCACCATTTCGTGAAAGCTCCTATTCCATGATTTCGGGAAATCGGTTAGGAAGGACGGGGAGGTCGGAATAATGGACGCAGACTCGAATTTGGTGTTTGGATTGGTGTCCGGGCTGGGGATGATGATCGTGGCGGCTGCCTCGGTCATTCTGTGGAGGCGTGTCACTCGGCTCCCATTTCGATGGTTCTGGGTCGGCGCCGGTCTGTGGTTGGTCGCCGTCGTTTTGAAGGCGACTTGTGCTGCGCTGACCAATGCGGCCGTGTTCGCCTACATCCAGCAACACCTGCCTTACATTTTGATGGTTGTGTGTGGCGGGCTTTACTCCGGAATCCAGTCCAGTCTTTTCGAGATTGGCCTGACGCTGATGGCTGTCGTCATCTGGCGCCAACTGGGGCAAGACGCGCAACGAGCCATCGGAATCGGCATGGGCGCGGGCGCTTTTGAAGCCTTCCTGCTGGGTCTGGGCAGCTTTATCGCCGTCGGTGCCGCCGTGATGCAGGTGGCAGGGGCCGACGAGATCCGTCGGCAAATCACCGCCGCGGCCGCTACCACGCCTCTGTTCTGGCTGCTGGCTCCCGTTGAGCGGATCTTTGCGATTCTCTGTCACGCCGCGTCCCGAGCCTTGGTCTTGTTGGGAGTCGCAAAGAGACGCTCGGTGCTAATCGTTTGGGGTTTCCTGATCTTCACGCTGCTCGACGGCGTGGCTGGAGCCGCTCACATTTCCGGCGCGATCGGCAAGATTTCGCTATGGTGGATCGAGCTCGCTATCTTGCCGTTTGCCTTGATCAGTCTTGCCATACTGAAGAGGTGCTCGGTATATTGGTGGGGATCAAACGAGCAGTCGATGGCTACCGCGGAAGACGCAGGATCGAGCGCTGCGGCGCTCGGGCAGACGCCGTTTGACCGTCCGCTCTCGGCGGATCCGGGACGAGAAGCGCGGACCCAAAAGGAGGAGGAAAGATGAAGGGGCAGGCACTCGGAATTATGCTGACAGCCGTCGTTGTTTTGCTGATCTCGTCCATGGTTCCGGCCGACGCCCAAGACGACGGAAGGTCGCTGCGAGAGGCGTATCAAGAGGCCCAGCAACTCGCTAGAAACCCCGACAGGGTTCAGCAGGCCATTGCCAAGTACCAAGCCGTCTTGGAAACTCATATCGCCAATCAAGAGACATTCCGGGCGGCGTTAAAAGAGCTGGTGCAATGTTACGAGCGATCTGGGCAGGTCGAAGCCGGAATCCGTTATTTCGTGCTCCTGAGAAAACAAATGGAAGCGGTCGGGTTCCGCGACTACTCGTGGCGCGAGGTCTTGCAGTTCCAGGATCGAAACCGCGAGCTGGCTGGGAAAGTCTACCGAGACCTGGCGGGAATTGGCGACATGCGCTGGCGAGTCGACGGCGTTCGGCCGTCGTCCGAGCTCGTCGAGTCGATCCTGCAGCGCAAGGACAAGAAGCTCCGCGAGCAGAGTTTGGCGAAGCTCCGGGAAATGCTTTCGCCGGAAGCTCCCGACGCCTCCAAATGCCAAGCGCTGGCTACTCTGCGAGCCTCGCTTAGCGCCAAGTTCGACCGGAAAGATTTCTTGCCGCTGGTTCGGCCTCTGCTGCAGAGCCAAAATGCTGTGATCCGGGGTCTC
>JAADHY010000279.1:3188-4730 GCA_013151585.1 Planctomycetota bacterium | reverse complement strand
TGCGCCAGCGTTCTTAGTTGGGATGAGCAGACCTACATGCCTCCGGGGGGAGCGGAACTCCGGGCGAATCAATTGGCTTTGCTGGCAGGGCTCATCCATGAACGGACCACGGACCCAAGGGTGGGCGAATGGCTTTCCGAGTTGGAATCGAGCAACGATTTAGGCGATCCGGACGGACCGATGGCGGTTAATGTTCGCGAGAGTCGCCGCAGCTACGACCGGGCCAGCAAGCTGCCCCGAGAGCTGGTTGAGGAGATTTCCCGCACGACCACATTGGCTCAACAGGCTTGGGTGGATGCTCGCCGAAAGGCCCATTTCGCGTCTTTCTGCCCCTGGTTGGAAAAAGTCGTGTCGTTGAAACGGGAGGAAGCCGAGGCAATTGGTTATTCCGGCGGTATTCCATATGACGCTTTGCTGGACGAATATGAACCTGGGGCAACGGCGGGCCAGATCGCGGCCGTGTTCGCTCCGCTTCGAAAAGAGTTGGTCCCCTTGGTTGGGGCGATTCGGGACTCCGGTCGGCGGCCGGATGTCTCGATCGTGACGCGACGTTACCCGGTCGACGCGCAGCGCACGTTCGGAATGGATGCGGCTCGGGCAATTGGTTTCGACTTTCATCGCGGACGTCTCGATGTTGCGCCCCATCCGTTCTGCAGCGGCTTTGGCCCGGGCGACTGTCGTCTGACGACACGATTCGACGAGCACTACTTTCCCGGCGCTTTCTTCGGCACTTTGCATGAAGCCGGCCACGGCATTTATGACCAAGGTCTTGATCCGGAGGCTTTCGGGACGCCGATGGGGGAAACCGTGTCCCTAGGGGTGCACGAGTCGCAGTCGCGGCTCTGGGAAAATTTCGTTGGGCGGAGCCGCGCGTTCTGGCAACATTTTTTCGAGCCGGCCAGAAATGCTTTCCCGGAAGCGCTGAGCGACGTTTCATTGGACGACTTCTACTGGGCCGTCAATGACGTGCGTCCGTCCTTTATCCGAGTGGAGGCGGACGAGGTGACATATAATCTGCACATCATGCTCCGGTTCGAATTGGAACAACCACTGATCGCTGGCGACCTAAAACCTCAAGACGTGCCGAGCGTTTGGAACGAGAAGTTCACTGAGTATTTCGGGATCACTCCGCCGGACGACGCCCAAGGATGTTTGCAAGACATTCACTGGAGCGCTGGGCTGATCGGTTATTTTCCGACCTATGCGTTGGGCAACATGTATGCGGCTCAGTTTTTTGAAGCGGCTCGGCGGGAGTTGGGCGACTTGGACGCTCAGTTCGCGGCGGGGGAATTCGAGCCTTTGCGAACCTGGCTGAATCGGAACATCCATCGAAGGGGGAAGCAGTATCGAGCTCACCGCTTGATCGAAGTGGTCACTGGCCAGCCCCTATCGCATGCTCCGCTGATGAGACATTTGCATGGGAAATTCGACGATCTGTACGGTTTGTGAGGATCACTCGAGCGGCCTGCTCGTCGAGAAGCCTCGACGGGCGTCCCCGGACGCGTGCGGCAGCCGGGGCTCGCCACCGACTGTGCGGGGCTC
>JAADHY010000279.1:0-3172 GCA_013151585.1 Planctomycetota bacterium | reverse complement strand
CGACAGCAGAGCCGAGCCGTTACAGTCGTCGCGCGCTTTGGGCGACTCCGCCGTGAAAACAAGAACTTTTGCGCACACAACGACGCCGGTGACGATACAATGAAGGGACGCTCTGGATGCCGGCCGGCGGACATGTCTGTCCGACTGTCAAGGCGACCGTGGGATCGGCGACGGGTCGGGGCGTCGTGAATCGATGTTCTTGATCGGAGTAAATTGACGTGTCGAATTCCTCGGCTTCTTCGGCGTCCTCGGGATTACCTGGGCTGCTGCTTTTCTTGGTCCTGGTTGCGGCCGTGTTGGTTCTTCCCAGCGTCCTGCCTTTCGGTAACGGATCAGGCGGTGTGACGCCCGGCGAGCCGGTTCCTCAGATCAAAGGCGAAGGCTGGGTGAACGGCGAGGCTCCGTCCCAGGCGGAGTTGTCCGGGAAGGTGCTGGTCCTTCATGCTTGGGCAAGTTGGTGAGCTCCTTGCCGCCGGGAGGCACCGCGTCTGGTTCAGGCGCACGAGCGGTATCGGGAGCGAGGGGTTCAGTTCATTGGTTTGACGTCCGAGACGGACCGCGTTGCGGTCGAGCGGTTCTTGAAAGAGACCGGCATCACCTGGCCGAACGCCTACGGAGCCATCGAAACACTCAACGCCCTGGGGGTGACATCGATTCCCCGAGTTTTTGTCGTCGGCCGGGACGGCCGGGTTGCCTGGACCGATCGGCTCGGTGGGAGTTTGACCGAGGCCATTCAGAACGCGTTGGCTATCGATGGGGGCCGCCCATGAACTGGGACACCGATTTCTTTTGCCCACACTGCTCGGCCAAACTGCGGATCGCCGATCGCCACCTGCTCGATCGTCCCCTGCCCTGCCCCGATTGCCGTGAACCGATCGTCATTGGATTGGACCGACACGGCCAACCGGTCGCGACCTCGATCGCCGAGACCGCATCGGGCCCAAAAGAAACGGACGCGGTACCGGCAATTTCGGCGAGTTCGCCTCACCGGGGCGTTGGTCGTAGACCAAGCCGGCGCACACGTTCGCCGCATCGTACCGCCCAGATCGCTTCCTCGGCCGAGGGCCCCCGGGCAAAAACGGCTCACCAGCCGACAGCCGTGGGCAGGCCCAACTGGTCTCGGTGGTGGCCGTTGCTCAGCAATCCGGTTGTGGTGGCCTGGAGCGTTGCCGGGATGGCTGCTGCGGGCTTGCTCGCGGCAAGCATCTCGCTGAGGCATGGTTCCGACGCCCGGCCGCGGTTGCCACACGAGACGCAAGCAGTAACCGGCCCCGCAGCCGGTCAGCCACCTTCTAAGCGACCTGACGCACATGCACGCCGGCCAGTCGCGTCGAAAGGCTCGCCCATGGAGGCCGCCCAGGAACAACCGGCCAAACCGGTACCAGAGACCGCTCAACCCACTGCGTCGAATCGGTCTTCAGAGCCGTCCACGAAACCGGCTACCGTGCCGGCGACGGCCGATCTTAAACCGCTCATGCCAACCTTCGCGCGAAGCGATGTATCATCACCAGGCCCGACCGATGAACCAGGGCCGCCGGAAGACGTCTCGAACCGGGCTCTAGCAGATACGGTAGGTGTTCCCGGACGCGGCAACCAGCCGTTAGCGGTCAAATTGGCCGATTCCAGTGGCCCGGCCGCGAGAAGCCAGAGCGGCCCGACCGACGAAGCTCGGCGATCACCCCGCGACACCGGCGCGCCTGCGAATCAGAACGGCGCTCGCCCCATCGATCCGCACAAGGCGCTGAAACAGCCCATCTACCGATTCCAACAGACGCGGCCTGTGACGTTCCGCGAGCTACTTTGGCAGGTGCAAGAAATGGCAGGGGTCCCCATCGAATTCGACCCGCCGGAACTGGAGAAGCAGGTCGCCGACAAACAGGTCACGTTGACGTTGCGGCGAACTACGGTGGGCGACATCCTGCGAGCGCTGGCGGCCAAAGTGGGGCTCGTCGTTCACATTCAGAAGCGGCGAGTTTGCTTGGGCAAGCCGGACGCGTAGACGACGGACCAAACCCGATCGCCATCCAAATGCGTCGCTGAGAGTGCTCGGATTCGTAGGACGTTCTCTCCGGACCAGCGCGACCGACGCAGCCGCTCGACCAGAAGCGCGTCCGGCTCGCGTCGGCCAGCGGCCGAGCAAGAACAGGGGGCAAGACCGATGAATTGGAAGCCTCAACCCGGCGATCAGATCGCGGACCGTTACCGACTGAACGACGTGATCTACGCCGACGAGAGCTTGAGCCTTTTCGCGGCGGACGACCTCGCCGTGTCCTCACCGGTGCTTGTCGGCGTTTTCGGGCAAGAGGATAGCGAGCCATTTCGCGCGTCGGACACGGCCGAGAAGCTGCTCCGGCTCCAGCACCCGAATCTCGCGAGCCTCTCGGCCATCGACCTTTGGCGCGGCAGACCATTCGCGGTGGGGGAACGTCCGGCAGGCCGCACTCTTCGAGACGTCGGCTCACTTTCGGGCATGCGAATCTTGATGCTCATCAATGATCTCTCCGCCGGATTGGATACAGCCTTCGCGGAGACATCTCTTTGTCACGGCCTCGTGACGCCCGACTTGATTGTCGTCTGCGACGAACAGACGCCGGATGAGCGGTTTGTTACGTTAGGGTTCGGCATGCGGGCGCTGGCGGGACCGGCGCGGCTCGGTCCTCCGGTGCCGAACGGGGCGAACTTCCGGACGCTGGTGTTCTGCTCGCCGGAGCAGCTTCGTGGAGAGCCGTTGTCGCGACCGTCGGACGTGTATTCAGCCGGAGCTGTTCTTTATTGGCTTTTCACAGGGCATCCTCCGTTTTCAGCCGATCTCGGCAGCACGGCGGAGCTGCTCCAGAGCGTTGCCAGCCGCCCGGTGCCGCGGTTTCGGGAGTTCGTTTCGGAAGAGGCAGTCAATCCGGTCGTCGAATCGCTCGTTTTGCGATGCCTATCGAAGCAGCCACAGGGGCGTCCCACTTCGGTGCGCGAGATCGCAGAGATTCTTGAAGAGGAACTCCGCATCGACGTCCCCAGGGCGGCAGTGGCGCCGAATCACCAGTCTATGACCGAGTCGGGCGATCGCTCCGGCGAGTCCGAACGCATGCCACCCCGCGCGGAGCCCGAATCAGTTGAGGCGGCCATTTCGGACTCTCCGCAAACCGACGGCCCCAACACGCCAGCGCGGGACGCCGAA
>JAADHY010000066.1 GCA_013151585.1 Planctomycetota bacterium | reverse complement strand
CCGTACTACAACAGTGATGCCACCTCAAGGGGCGCCATGCGGTGGGAATCGATGCAGTGATCGTCGGCGAAGTGCAACGCGCTCGGGGGTTGATCAGGGGAGACAGCTTCGATTGTGCTGCGGCCGCCTCTTGCAGGCGAGCGGTTGACTTCACAACATTTCGTGCTCCCCCGCTTTCGCATGGAGAAGGCACTGGTGTGATCAAGACTGTTGCAAAGGGCAGGAATGCGAAGTGTTTTTGCTGAACAGCGCGACCGGATGCGCGAGCAGGTCCCGATGACGCCGATGATCGATATCGTCTTTCTGCTGCTGATCTTTTTTGTGTGCGCATCAGCGGGCCAGATTCGCGAATCGTTGTTGGCGACGGAATTGGCGGCCGGGGATGTCCAGTCGGAGGAGCCTTTGCAACGCGAGCCACCGTTGCTGGGACAACTGTGGCTTCACCTGCGACGCCGGCCCGACCAGCGAACGGTCGTCGAGTTCAACAATCCGGAATATGGCCGGACGTTCGACGATTTTGATCGGTTGCAAGTGCGGCTGCAGGAATTAGCCTCGATCGCACGCGAAATACCGGTCATTCTGGATATTGAGCCGGACGTGCCGATGGGCGACATGATTCGCGTTTATGACATCTGCCGAGGGGCCGACTTCGAGACGATCCAGTTCGCGACGGAAGCCGCAGGTCCCGGCAATTCGCCTCCGTGACTGTCCGTGAAGGGCCGCTGCGTTCTTCGGGAAGGGCCGGGAACAACCGGCGTCCGGGCCGCCCGGCGGAATCGATCACAAAGTGTACCAGCCCGTGCCGATCAGCAAGGGGATTCATGGGGCTGTGGCAAGAGCGGCTGGCTACTGCTGAAGGTCTTGTGGCGGTTCCCCGATGAGCCGATGCTGGCAGTATCCGCCGCGGAACGGCGACGCGTCTCAACCTGCGAACGTTTACATCCGAGGAGTCCCTCCGGAGCGACTGTCTTGCGGGGAAACCCGGCTTGAATCGCGGCGACCACCGGCGGAGAGACGGAGTCGACAAAATGAGGGCCGCGAATGTCGACTCGAAGTTTCGGCACGGGCAGCCCTAGCCTCTCAGCGACCGGTAGGACCTTTTGAACCAACTCCACTTCGTTTCGCACCGCAAATTTCTCGAGCACACGGGCTCGGTGCTTGGCGACCGTGCCGAAGGTGACGCCCAGATGAGCCGCGATGCGCTTCATCTCCCAGCCGTCCAGCAGGAGCGGCAGCACGTCCCGTTCCCGGTCGGTCAATTGGTCCCACGCTGATCGGACCCTTCGAATGTTGCGATCATGCTTTACGGCGCGCTGAATGCAATCGACGAGCTCTTCCCGCTCGACGGGCTTCTGTAGAATGTCAAAAACTCCCTGACGCACCGCTTCGATGCATTCGGTCAAATCAGCATAACCCGTCACGACGATGATGGGCAACAAGGCACCGGCGGCGGCCAGTTGGGCTTGCAATTGCGTGCCGGTCATCTCGGGCATGCGGAGGTCGAGGACGAGACAGCCGGCGCGTTGGGCGTCGAAGGCCGCCAGAAAGTCCCGTCCGGACTGATAGGTCTCGGTACGAAACCCAGAGGCCCGCGCCATTCGTCCCAGGATTTCCAAGACTTCGGGCTGATCGTCCACCAAGAAGACGGTGGGTTCCGGCGATTCGAAGGCAGAATCGGTCATGTCGCACGCCTATGCCAAAGCGGGGGCCTGTGAGGATTCTGAATCAGCGGTCGTCTCTTGAGTCGGCTTTCTCTTTAGCTTTTCGGCTGGCTTGATGGGAAACTCAAGCGTAAAGACGGCGCCCCGTCCGGGGCCGTCGCTCCGTGCCACCAACGAACCGCCCATTTCCTTGGCGTGCAGAGCCGCGCCGTGAAGCCCGAAACCGTGACCGTCCTTTTTCGTCGTGAATCCGTGCGCAAAGATGCGAGTCAGGTTTTCTTCGTTGATCCCCACGCCGTTGTCCTCCACCTCAATCCGAACACGGTCCTCGCCCTGGCGCTTCAGTCGGACGATAATCCGCTTGTCCGGGTGGTCGCAGTCACGCAATGCGTGCTTGGCGTTGCTGAGCAGATTGATCAGAATCTGCATCAACTTCTGTTTCTCTGCCAGAACAGGAGGAATCTGCTCGTAATCCCGAACGATCCGGATTCGGTGCCGTTCCATCGAGGCCATGTTGATCTGAATGGCGTCGTCGATGATCTGGCTAAGCACGACTTCTTGAACGAAACCCGTCATGCGCGCGTGCGACTGCTGAACGGCGATGATCTCCTTGATGTGATCGATGTTCTTCTGGAGGGATTTGAGCTCTTCGATCACCTCCGCCTCTTGATGGACCATGTACTGACTCAGCTCGATCAGGAACGGCGCCAGGTGACGGCCTCGTTTATCTTCTGTCATGAACCGTCCCAGGTCATCCTGATGCTCTTCCAGCAACTGGGCGACTTTGACCATGTCTTGAACGCCGAGGCGGCGGATTTTTTCCATGGCCAGGTTCGAAGACACGTTGACGCTGGTCAGCACGTTGCCGACGTTGTGCAACACTCCAGTGGCGATTTCCGCCATTCCGGCGCGGTGAGCCGTCTCGACCAACTCTTCTTGGACGCCGCGAAGTTTCCGTTCGGCCTTCTCTCGCTCGACGATCTCCCGACGCAGTTCTTCGTTGGCCTGCATCAACTGCTGCGTGCGTTCGATCACGCGGACTTCGAGCTGCTCGTACGAGTCCTGCAGAGCGTGTTGGCCCGCCTCGATCTGTTCCAACATATGATTGAACGCGTCGTAAAGATCCCCCACTTCGTCGGACGAAGGCTTTTGCACGCGGATAGAGAAGTCTTGATGATCGGACACGCGCGCAGCGACTTCGGCCAAATTGCGAATGGGGCGCGACAACAGCCCCTGAAACACCGTCGCAAACATCACAGACGCCCCCATGGCCAGAAAGAGGACCGCCGCGGCCGTCGAGGCGTACGTCGTCACTTGCTCGCTCAAACGGTCCATTGAGACGCGCAGTTGCAATGTGCCGATCGTTTCGTCGCCGTCGTTGATCGGAGTTGCGATGAGCAAATAGCCGTCGGAAGTGAAAACGTGGCCGTGGATGCTGACTCGCTTTTCCTGGGGTCCCTCGTACTCAGGCTGGCGGCGGTATTGCGCAAAGACTTGGCCGTTTCGATCGAAAACGGTTGCGACCAGAACCGATGGCTCGCGCTGGACCGATCCCAACAATTCCTGCGCTGTTGCCGCGTCGTCAAAGGTGACCGCCGCAACAAGGTTGCTGGAAAGAATGTCGGCCAACGAGCGGAATTCGTGTACCATATTCCGTCGCATAGATTGGACATCGGTGACGATGAAGACGATCCCCGCTAGCAGCAGCGCGGCCGCGGCCGTCATCGTTCCGAAAAGAATCAACTTGTTTCGGATCGACAAATCGCGTAGACGTCGAATCCAGTGATGCCAATCCATCTTGAAGGAAGCTCCGTTCGAAAACTTTCGTCAAAAGGCTCCTCGCTGGGACATCTCGACACGGCTCTCGTGCGATCAAGCTCCGCCGGAGACCGGGCCTTGCGGCCCGGCCCCCGGACGCAGCTTTCTGCCAGGAGCGACAGAGTCTAGGGGAGCGTCTTCACACGGTTTGAGCCTTCGATCGTCAACATGCTTGCAAGGCACACCATTGATTCTGTGTTCCGAACCGACATCTTGCCGGAGGAAGAAGGGATGGCTTGTGCTCGGAGGCCACCAACCTTTGGTCCCTTCCCCGCTCGCGGACGAGGGTGTCCGCCGCAGGCGGCCGGGTGAGGGCTCTGCGGGGACGTCTTCTCTTCGGACAAGGCGCGAAGGTTGGTCATGTTTCTCGACCGATGAGAGTTCAAAACTGTTCGCGTCGCGAGAGGGTTCCAAACACCTTCTCCTCGAGAGGCGGCTCCGTTCTCCGGAGCGGCCGCTTGGCGCCGCCGCTGTTTGCCTGGCTCGTGGTCGCCACCCGCCGACCGATCTGGAGTAACTTCGCGCTAAAGGATAGCCCGACTCGGGACGCAGCTTCGGTGTTAATCTCGAATCTCACCCGGTTTTCTTCGACGTAAAAGTTGATCATGGCTCCCGCTTCCGCAAAGCCAGCCGACTCACCGACGACGAGAATCGGCCGATCTGGTTTCCCTCAAAACGCTTTGACGGAATTTTTCCGAGGTGGTTGCCGGCACAAAAACAATATGACAATCGGGGATTGCATCCGGGTTTTGGACAAATTCCAAACGGATCGGCCGGCCTCGAATGCGTCGTGTTGCGGCAATGTGTTTCAGGGAGCCACCGAACGGATTCTGCCCGAGGACGGTAATGACGAACGGCGACTTTCCGGCGTTCTGGCTTGCCAGCCGCGACGTTTCGGGCCAGCGGACATACTTGATCAGGTGATACAAGTAGGCCGCTTTGATTTGATACTCGCGGTCGATGTAGGTGACTTGGGCGGGAAGAGCGGTCGCGGCCAGAGCCATCCCCAGCATGCAGACGGCCACGGAGACCGTCGCGCCGAAGGGCGGGAGGAGGACAAGCCGCCCGACGCCGGCGCGCCGGCTCGTGTGGCGATCTGGTTGTATCCAGGGTCGCTCGTTCATCGTTCGCTCGCTAAAGGGCCAATTTGGCTCGTCGTGTCCTTGAGGCTACTTCTGGTTTCTGAAACGGGAATATCGTTCGCGCTCTGGTATGCGGCGGGCCGCTGCCGCCGTGCGTCCAAAGCGGTGGGAGAATTCTGCTCCCCAAACGGATGCACCGCAGGGCCATCCTTCGTCGCATCCCACCAAACGTTTTGTCAACAATTTGTCAGTGTTTCCTGATCTTCTGAAGCGAAACGTCAGCGTCGCCAAATCACTTGGGCGTACACGGCCCGCTGAACTTCCGACCCGGCATGGAGCTCGGAGAGGAACTCCCGCCGGTGTTCATCAAGCAGGTTCTGCCCCACCACGGCAAACTCCAACGCTTCGCTGTAATGCCAAGCCAACCGTAATGCCAAACTGATGTAGTCGCTCGTGTCGAAGCTCGGGACGGGCGAATCGGGAAGTCTCTCGACGTCGTCCACGTAAGCTCCGATCAGATCGAATTCCCAATTGCTCGGTAAGTCCCACGACGATTGCAAGTAAACCACGTTCGGAGAGAAAGCTCCGGCGTCGAAGTGGCGAAAGGTGTAGTTCCCGAAGAGCTTCCACTGCGGTGTAACTTGCCACTCGGCGGCCAATTCGACACCGTACCCCCATTCCCAATCGGGCAAGTCGCGGGCAACCAGCGGGATGATGGTTCCAATCGGCGAGGCATAAGGGGCGTCGACGACCCAGTTGATCAAGTCGCGATAGCCGTACGTGAATGCGGCGACGTCCCAAGAAAAACTATCAACTGGCTGCGCGCGGTAGCCAGCTTCCATCGCGATCATCTGCTCGGCTTCGACCCCTCGATCGCCCGCGTACATCAAGTAGGTCGGCGGCCCCGGTGCGGGGAGCACGCCCATGATCAGTCGAATGTCGTCTTCGTAGCGCGAGGGCGTGCGCACCGCGCGAGAAACAGCCGCCCAGGCAGCGTGTCGAGAATCAATGCTCCACAGGATTCTCGCCGTGGGCTGCACCTCTATTTGCGTGAAAGCATTGTGCTCCAACTTCGTACCCAATGTGAAAAACAACGCGTCCTCGATTAGGGTGATTTCGTCCTGGATGAATCCGCTAATCAGGTTGGTGCGACGTCGGCGAGGCACGAATTCGATGCGGGACGGGTTCAAGGAGGGCAAGTCATCGCGCACGTGCCGGTAGTGGAGTCCCCAAGTCAATTGGTGTGTTTCGGCGGGACGTGACGCATGCACGAACTCCACGTCGAGCGTTCCGATCTGCTGGCTGAGATAACGATTCCGCCGGTTCGCTTGGTCGAAGTAGAATTGGAGCCAGTACTGAGTCGAATCACTTGTTCGATGTGTCCACCTCGCGAGGATGTTCCCTCCCTCAACTCGTTCGTCGTCGGGGATCGTCTGGACAAAAAGGGGAGCGGGTTGGTAATCAAACCATCGCAGTCCGGTCTCGCCGATGTAGTAGTCGCCCTGCACGGTCACCTGGTCAGTATTCGCCGCCGCGCACGACTGCGGTTCCCAATCGATTCGGAATCCGAACCGGCCTTGTCGCCAGTCGTCCGAAGCTCCGCCGGGCAAGAACCCGTGGTCCACTTCGCGGTGCTTGCCGTAGACGCGGTAAGAGACATTTTCGGAGATCTGCCCTCCATAACGGACGGACGTGATCGTCCTGTCTTCCGTACCGCCGATGGCGCTGACGAGCGTGCCCCGAGTTTGATTGGCTTTCTTGGTGATGATATTGATGACTCCATTGACGGCGTTGGCTCCCCAGACGCTCGCCCCGGGACCGCGGATCACCTCGATACGGTCAATATCTTCGAGCACCAGGTCTTGGACGTCCCAGTAGACGCCGGCAAACAAAGGGGTGTAAACGCTGCGTCCGTCGATCAGGACCAGCAGCTTATTGGCAAAGACGCCGTTGCCGCCACGTGCCGAAATCGCCCAGACACCGGAACCGGCTCGAGCCACGTGGATTCCCGGAGCCATCCGGAGGAGCTCTGGAACGCTCGTCGCCCCGCTGCGCCGAATCATCTCCTGATCGATCACGAAGATGGCCGTCGGCGAATGACCGACTGTGCTTTCGGATTTCGTGACCGACGTGACTTCGACATCGAAGGCAGGAACGACCACGTCGACGTGGCCTAACTGCTCGATGTCCAGTTCCAACAGAGATTCATCCAATGGCTCGCTGGCACCGCGGGCATCGTCTTCGTCCGTGCGGTTCAAACCAGCCGGCTCGGCCGCGGCGGAAACCGCCATCTGACCCGCTGGCTCCCGGCCAAAGGCCGAAACGGCAGCGACCCCAACCAGCAGCAGAGGTACCGCCAAGTTTGGCCATCGTGGTTGTTGCTCTTTGCAATTGGCCCGAACCATCGCCACGCCCCCCTTACCTCGTCGCTCAGGGCGACGTCTGCCCCGAAGACCCGGCGGTCGGCAGCCCCGCCCGCATCCCTGGTTTGCGCCAGGATCGCGATCAGACGCGAAGACGCAGACGACTTATCATATGCGCACGTCCGATCAGAGCCTCAGGGCCCGTTCCTTTCGTTCTGTTCGGAAGTAACGCTTGACCAATCTGAGGCGGTTTACCGCCAATTGGCGGCTCCCGGGGAGCGACGCTTTTTCAGATCGCGAGGTCTTTGCGCAAGACTTGGGAGGGCCACGACTTGCGAACGCCGTGCGTTTTCGCACCCACATCCCGAAACGGATGGGCTCTGGCTCGTGTTCGGCCGTTGGCGGACCGAACCCCGCGGCGGGCACGCCGATAGCCCGAATCCTTCGCAAGTGGCAACAAGCCGCCGCGTCCCCGAGGGGACCACGAGTTGCCTCCTTCGCGCTTCAGACGAGCTTTTCGCCCGGTCTCTCGGACGGTCCACGGTAACGGATTGGTCCGAGATAGAGACAAGAGTCGCTGCGTTGACGGACGGCGGAGGGGTGGGGGCCAGGAGCGCGTCGAGGCACTGAGCCGGAACTTCCCGGAAACCTCGGCCAGCGGCTGGTCGAGTGGCTGGAATCGTCGAGACAGACGCTCGCGAACGCTCAAAGGCAACTCATTCCATACGATCCGTACCGGCTTTGAGGTCTGGGGAGGCTTGGGAAGGTGAGTAAAAGTCCGGCCCACTCTTTTTCGGTCTTTGGTCATTTTTTGCTGCGCCCTGTTCACTCATTCGCCGCCGTTAGATAGACTGAAGGGAATCATAGAACTCCGTTGCGCGCCGGGGCCTCACCGGGGATTCAGCCGCAAGGGGCGTTTTTCGGCATGGATCGCAGGTCGCGTTCTCCGGAGAGTGGGCCGGCTGCCGAAATGCGTTGTCAATTCTGGGTCGCTTTCCCGCTGCCCCTCGGCAGGCGATTCGTGCTCCCACCAAGTGGTCGGAGGGTGACCGAGCCAGCGTCCTTCGGGCTGCGGGGGCGGACTGCGGGCGCCCGGCCTGGGGCGGGGTTCTCAGAGCCGCTCTTGAGAGAGACGGCCGCAGGGAGGATCGAAGACGAGGCGGCAGGATTGGGACGTGGATTCGGGCGCGTTGCGGCGCCGGCAGGATCGCGACGTCTGAGTATTCTGGCCAAGATTTGAAAAAACCACGGGGATCGGAAGAATGAAAGTGCGAGCTTACGTCGTTTGGGCACTCGTTGCCGGCGGAGCGTG
>JAADHY010000505.1 GCA_013151585.1 Planctomycetota bacterium | reverse complement strand
GCGTCCCTAAAGGAATGGAACACCTTCTCGATCAACAACCCCGGCCAGGACTGCTTCAAGGTCAAAGACTTCTGGATCGAACTGACCTTGCCCGACGGCCGGAAAGCCTCATCACAGATTACCGGCACGATCTACACTCAACCGCCCAACTGGCTCCACGCCGAAGGCAAACTGATCCCGTTCGGCGAACCGATCGAGGCACAAGTGCGGTTTCGCGTCGGGTCAGGGCAGGCAGCAGGCCATCGGTGAGCTGCCTCACCGCGCCGCTGCCGCGACCCGCCTTGCCTTGTTCGAACCCTCACGCCACGTTGAGCCGCAAGGCTACCGTCACGTGGTCGCTGGCCGCGACGGTCGGAACCGAAATCCCGGTCGCGGTAGCGAGGCGATGAAAGACTCCGATATCATAGGCTTGTCTGATTGCGCCATGGAATATCACCTTGGTGTCTTGACGCAAAAGGGTTTCCTCAGACCGGTGCCGTCAAGACCCGCGAAAACCAACAACGCTTCAGTCACCTGGAAAACAAGATGCACTTAAAACTCATACCGCTAGTCAGCTCGCTCCTCGCAGCCTGCGCGCTCGGCTGGGCGGCTGAGCCAACTCGCGGACAGAGCGATGCAAGTCGTCCGGATTACGGCCGATCGTTGCCGGTCGTGCGCAGTCTGGGCATCGGCCCATGCATGGCGGCGCAGGTGGTGGGCGAGCGGCTGTACGTGATCGGGCGCGGGCGGCTGTATGTGGCTGACGTGAGCGAACCGGCGCAGCCGAAACTGCTCGGTACGCTCGAAGGGCTCGGCAATACGCGGCAGATCACTGTCCAGGACGACATCGCCTATATCACGTCGCGCGAGCATGGCGTCTTCATTGTCGATGTGCGTGACCCAGCCAACCCCGAACTGCTTTCGCGATACGATTCCATCGAAGTGGCAACCGGGGTGGCTGTGTGTGGGCCGGTGTTGTTCGTTGCGTGCCGGCTGCATGGGGTCGAGCTGGTCGATGTAGGCGATCCGCGCCGGCCGCGGCACTTGAGCACGGTGCGAACCGGGGAGGCTCAATCCGTCGCCGTGCGTGACGGGTTCGCTTACGTGGGCGTGTGGGGCACCTCAGAGCTGGTTGTTGCAGATGTGCGGAACGCTCGCCAGCCGCTCGTGGTGGCCCGCATGCCCCTGGACGGCTATGGCGACGGTGTGGCGCTGGCCGGCCGATACGCGTTCGTTGCCACCGGCCATCACTGTCGGACCAAACCGAATCGCAAGCCGGGCGACCCCGGCTACGGACGCGGGCATGGGCTCGAAATATTCGACATCTCCGACCCGGCTCGGCCCCGGTTCGTTTCGAGGGTCAAGTTCCCGCCGTTCTATCGGATCGGGAATGATATGTGGAGCGTGAAGGTGGCCGGCCGATACGCCTTCGTCGCCGACACCCACAACGGGCTCTTCGTCGTGGACGTGACCGAGCCCGAAAAGCCGCGTGTCATAGGCCATTGCCGACTGCCAAAACCGGTCGGCAGCAACTTGCCAGGGTTTGTGGGCGGACTGGCGCTGGGTGACGGCGTCGTCTACGTCGCAGGCGGAGACACCGACTTGCATGTCGTAGCCGCACCGGGGATGGCTCAGCCGGTCCGCAGGCCGTCGTGCGGGCGATCGCCAGTCATTCGAGCAGCCTCATCGGTTGAGAGCGAGTCCGCTCGCGTGTATCGATGCGACGGGCAGCTCTATGCGGTCGCGGTCCTGCCAAAAGCGGCGGACACTGACGCGCTCTCGGACGTGGCCGTGCTTGCGGCCGGGGCCGACGGATTGCACCTGGTACGTCTGGGCGGCAAGCTCACGCTGCTGCGGCGTTACGCCACACGCGGGTGGGCGCGGGATGTGGCCGTCTGCGGACGGCTGGCTTTTGTGGCGGAAGATACCGGCGGGCTGTCGATCTGGAAATGGCATGGCGATCCGGACCCGCGGTTAGAACCGATTGGCGGATATGAGGCCGAAGGCCGGCCAATTCGTCAGGTAGCGGTTCCCAGGCCGGGCCGCCACGCATTGGTACAGGTCGGCATGAGCACGCTCGATATTGTCGATGTGCGCGACCCGCGCCGACCGACACGCGTTTTGCGCGACAGGGGGCATGGCTTCCTTTACGACTTGTGCAAGAACTATGCGGCAGCGGAAAGATCGAACGGCCGGCCAACGCCGCCGCTCTTTCCTGTTGTCTGGCAGCTTGGCGGCGTGCGTTGGTACGATCTGGCCGCCGATCCGCCACGGTTTAGCGGCCGCGAGTACCCGCATCGGGTCGGCGATGCGGGCACGGTCGTGCTCGGCAAGCGGACGCTGCTGACCTATCGCGGCGGGTACCTGCTACTGGAGCCGGGCGAGCAACGACCGCCGGCGGAATTGCCCTTGTGCGCACCGGACCGGCGATGGCGACGAGCGGCCAAGCCAACGCTGGCTGGCGACCGGCTGTATCTGTCCGACCGGCGCAGCGGCGAGATCAGCGCGTTGGACATATCGCAGCTTGACCGGCCGCGCCTGCTGGGCCGCATGCCCCTGCGAGGCAATCCGGGCCGGCTGGTCGTCACGCAGCACGGGCTGCTCGTACCGAACGGCTACGAAGGCTTGCGCCTGATCGCCCTGCGCTCGGACGGACGCTGGACGGACGAGGAAACGCCCGCGGCCCGCTTTGCCGCCCAGGTCGAACGTTTATGTCAGCAGTATGTCAGGAGCTTTGGCAGCGAAACGACCCATCTGGTTTATCATCATCGTCTGGACGGCCCGCGAGGCGTGGCGGCATTGGCCAGCCCGGGCGAGATTGCCGCTCGCACCGTCGGCGGCCGACCGATGCCTTACGGCTACGGCTCGGGCATCCAGGACGTGGCGTTGGAAGGCGGCCAGTTCTTGTTCGCACTTTGTGATGCTTACGAGGCAACCGGCCGCGAGGAGTTCGCTCGGATGGCCCGCTGGCTCTTCGAAGGGTTCAAGCGGATCGCAACGGTCAGCCCTGAGCCGGGGTTTGTGCCGCGCGGGCCGCATCCGGACGGCCGCAGCTACTATCCGGACTCCTCGCGTGACCAGCATGCGGCGTTCATCGAGGCGTTGTGGCGATACGGCCGCAGTCCGCTGGCAACGGACGAGGACCGGCGGTTCATTGCGAAGGAGCTGAACGAGGTCGGCCGGCGACTCGAACGCTACGACTGGAAGATCATGGTCGAACACGGTTCGAAAATGGCCCACGTCGGTTTTGGCTGGCGGCAATACACGAGCATCGGTGCGGTGTCGCTGCTGTCCGCATTGGCCATGATCGCTGACGCGACCGGCGATGAGCACTGGTGGCAGCTTTACGAACGCTACAGCAGTGAGAAGGACGGCATTCGCTGGCGGCGGTTCCTGCACCCGGACGCCGTTGCGACCTGGAAACCGCTGACGCTTTACAGCAACCAGTTCGCTCAGGCAGTGGCCGCGTTGGAACGGATCGAGCGGAGCAGGGGAGAGGGAGCGGAGAGCGGAGGGCGGAGAGCGGAGAAGAGCCAAGAACGAAAGGCGGCGAGCAACGAGCACGGAGCAGGGAGCGTGGAGCGACACGGCAGAGGCAGCGGGCGGGCCGATCAATTGCGTGAGCTTCTTCGGCGGCTGGCGCTGCGGTCGCTGGACTCGAACGTCTTCGACCCACAACTCTGGCGACGGCTCGACTGGGCGGGCCATTGGACTGAGGCGGAAATCGAGGACCGCTTGGCCAAGCTGGGCCTGTCGCTGCAGCCTCCCATGACCGTAATCGACCTCTACCGCTGGTTCGACCCGGCCCATTGGCGCAACCCAGACCCGGACGTACGTCGCATCAGTGCAAAACTCTGCTTCGGCCTGCCCACCGTCGCGTTCCACACAGCGTTGCTGTCACGCGACCGGCAGCTCATCGAACGCATCCGGCCGCACGTAGAAGACATGATCCAGGTGATGCTCGCCCACGGCCGCTACTACGACCGCGGCGAGAATTTCAATCGAGCGGTAGTGCTCGGCCTACAGCTATTGGCGCCTCGGAAACAGGAACTCCCATGACACGATCGAGTCGGAATGATGTGACCTGCCATGACGTGCCCCGTGCGCCGCTTCCTGCGAGCGCCTCGTTCTGGCGGCGAGCCCTGCCATCAATGCTCATCGCGATGATCACGACCGTGATAGCTCGACCGGCCATTAGCAGCGAGGAGTTTGTGGACGCAGACCTGCTTGTCGTGGGTGGGACGGAATCCGGATGTGCGGCAGCGGTTCAGGCGGCCCGCATGGGAGTCCGCTCGATCGTGCTCGTTAACGACATCGAATGGCTGGGCGGGCAATTCTCGGCGGAATCGCTGGTGGCCATCGACGAGAACCGCGGGCCGAAAGGCTACGGTCACGGTGTGCCGTTTCCACGAGCGGGGCTGTTCAAAGAGATCATCGATCGAATCGAAGCGATCAACCTGCGCCGATACGGCCGAGCGCGACCAGGCAACACACGGGTCATTACCACGTGCCGGCCGGCAGATGCCGAACGCGCGTTCCGGGAACTTCTGGAACCCTATGTTCGCGCGGAGCGAATCCGCCTTTTCGCACACTACGCACCCAGCGACGTGATGCGCGAAGGCAATGCTGTCACGGCCGTACGGTTCGAATCGACGCGGCCCGGTCGACCCGACCTGCTTGTCCGCGCCAGGCTGACTGTCGACGCGTCTGACTGGGGCGATGTGATCCGGGCCAGCGGAGCCGCCTACGAATTTGGCCCCGACCTGAAGAGCAAATACGGTGAGCCGCTGGCTCCAACGTCCCGCAAGAACTACCCCGTCACAGATATGAACCCGATCACGTACTGCATGGTGATCGTCGAGACGGACCGCAACGAGCCGATCGCGCGCCCGGCCCGCTACGATCCCCGCAACTACCGGAGTCATGCCTATCCGAAAGACCCGAAGTTCATCTACACCAGCCGCCGCCTGGTGGACCACTATGGATTTCCGGAGATCAAACATCCCGATGTGCTCTTGCTTTGCTTTCCGGCGTTCGATTATCCGCTGGACGTCCTGCCGAAACACGTGGCGGACGCGTTGGAAGCCACCGAGACGGGAGCCTCGAGGAAGAACATCGTCGAAATGACCCGGCGGCAGCGGCAGATTGTTTTCGAAGACGCCAAGAAGTATTCGCTGGGGTTTCTGCATTACCTCCAAACCGAAGTCGACGCGGCGATGAAAGACAAGCGGTACAGCTTTCGGCGTTTCGAGCTCACCGACGAGTTCGGCACGCCGGACCGCATGCCGCCGAAGCCGTACGTGCGCGAGTCGCTTCGGTTGCGGGCCCTGTACATGATGCGTCAGCAGGACACAACCGGTTGGGGCGGCGACGCCAAGCACTTTGCGACCGCGATGTACCATGACGGAGTCGCGTGTTGGCAGTTCGAGTACGACTTTCATCCGACAGCTCGCCGGTTCTTGCTTGACGATCCGGCTGGCCCTTGGACCAATGCGTTTCGCAAAGGCCGCACCTGGGGGCCGCCTTACGCGGGCCGCTGCTTGTTTCCGCTTCGCAGTCTGGTACCCGAAAAAACGGACGGACTGCTTGGGGCGCAAAAGAACCTCGGCTACAGCAGCATCATCAGTTCGGCCGTGCGCCTGCACGATCAGAGCATGGCCATTGGGCAAGCGGCCGGAGCGGTGGCGGCGGTGTGCCTGCGTCACGGGATCCAGCCGCGAGACGTTCCTTTCGACCGCTCGCTGCTCAGTGAGGTGTGGCAATCGCTATGCACGCGACGTGGCGGCGCGGTCCCACAGATCTTGTGGCCATTCGGAGACGTTGATCCGGACCATCCGGCTTTTGAAGCGATTAACCTACTAGCGGTGCGTGGCGGACTGCCGCTGCGGCCCGATCAGGTCGAGTTCCGACCGAATCAGCCGGCCGCTGAAGAATGGAGAGCTGCGGTCGTCCGCCGGTCGCTGGCGACAAAGGTCTGTTCGGAGCCGCCGGAGGTTCCCACAGGCCGGCTGACGCGCGGTGAGTTTGCCCGGTTGTGGTGGGAACGAATCAGAAGTCTGCCCGACCGGCCGTATCGTCGCCTGTCGCCCATCGACGCCGACGGCGACGGAATCCCCGATATGGATGACCCGTTGCCGTTTCACCCGGGTCGCAGCAGTTGGCCGGAGTTTACGCCGCCGGCCGATCGGGATGGCCATCCCGATCCACCTCCGGCTGATGCTCGCAACGTCCGGCAGTTCAACTTCACTGGTCCTGACTCGCCGGTGGCGGAAGGATTCATCAACGACGTCGGGCTGCTGTTTGACAAGAAGCGAGGTTTCGGTTGGCTGCGCGACATCAGCGCGAATCACCGCCGACGCAATCGGCTGGATGGCCTGTGGCGCGATACGTTCCTATTCACAAGGAGGCACGACCGTTGGGAGTGCGTTCTGCCCAAGGGCCGTTATCGGGTCACCGTGTGCATTGGCGACGCGGCTTTTCCGCAACGTGGGCAGAACGTGATGGTCGAGGGGACCACGGTGTTTCGAGATCACCACACAGAAGCGGGCCGGTTCGCCGAGAAATCGGTTGCGGTCGACGTGCGCGATGGCCGACTTACCATCGAAATCGGTGCCCCAAATCGTAGCACGAACACGTGCCTGAACTGGGTTCGGATCGTACCGGTTGCGGACTGACGTGTTGACATTCCGGTGGCGGAGAACG
>JAADHY010000431.1 GCA_013151585.1 Planctomycetota bacterium | reverse complement strand
GGCTCGGATCAACTGTCAACCTTTTACGTCTGACAGAACCATGATCAACCGAATCATTGAAGCGTCCTTGAAGAATCGGTTCGTCGTGCTGGTGGCGGTTGCAGTGCTGATTGCCGTGGGTATCCGATCATTGACGGTTCTACCGATCGGCGCAGTGCCCGACATCACGCCGGTTCAAGTACAAATCCTGACGAACTCGCCCGGACTGGCCCCCGAGGAAGTAGAACAGTTCGTCACGTTTCCGGTCGAGGCGGCGATGAGCGGATTGCCCCGGGTGAAAGAAATCCGTTCCACCACCCGCTTCGGCCTGTCGGCGGTAACCATCTATTTCGAGGAAGGGACGGATATCTATTGGGCTCGGTCACGGGTGTTGGAGCGACTGCCGGCTGCTCGCGAGGCGATCCCCGAAGGGTTCGGCGAGCCGGAAATGGGGCCGATCTCCACCGGGCTGGGCCAAGTCTATCAGTTTCAGCTCGTGAACGATGACGATCCGAATACTCCAGAATACAGTCTGATGGAGCTGCGGTCGATCCTCGATTGGGACGTCGGCTTCCGTTTGCGAAGTGTGCCGGGGATTGTTGAGGTGAACACGTGGGGCGGCAAGCTGAAGACCTACGAAGTCACGATCGATCCTGACAAGTTGTTGAACTACGGTATTTCCATCAACCGGGTCTTTGCGGCGTTAAGGGAAAACAACGCGAGCACCGGCGGCGGCTATCTGCTGCACCAAGGCGAACAGTGGATCATCCGCGGCGAAGGTCTGGCCGGCGGGGGAGACGGCCCGCCCGAGGAGGCGCTGGAGGACATCCGCAACATCGTTCTGGACAGCCGAGAAGACGGCACACCGATCTACATCAAAGATATCGCTGAGGTGCGGTTGGCGCCCATGATCCGTCAGGGGGCGGTTTCCGCTGACGCGAAAGGTGAAACCGTGATCGGGCTCACCCTGATGCTGTGGGGAGAGAACGGACGGGCGGTGGTCCAACGCGTTCGCGAGAAGATCAAAGAAATCCAGCAGTCGTTGCCGCCGGGCGTCGTCATCAAACCCTTCTACGATCGGACGCACATCGTCCGGCGCACCATCCAGACCGTGATCAAGAACCTGACCGAAGGCGGCATCCTGGTCATCGTGGTGTTGTTCTTACTTTTGGGAAGCCTGCGTGGTGGAGTGATTGTGGCGCTGGCCATCCCCATCTCGATGTTGGGGGCGTTCGTTGGGATGCTCTACGCCGGATACGCCGGCAACCTGATGAGTTTAGGAGCCATCGACTTTGGCCTGATTGTCGACGGGTCGGTGGTGATGATCGAGAACCTGGTACGGCGCGTGGCGGAGTATCAAAAGGGCCGAGAAGGTAAGGCGCCGATCAGCTTGGTCGCCGACGCTTGCAAGCAGGTCGGCCGCCCCGTCGTGTTCGGCGTGGGCATTATCATCGTCGTTTATCTGCCCATCCTGACTCTTCGCGGGATCGAGGGGAAGATGTTCCGCCCGATGGCTTTCACTGTCGTCTTCGCGCTGGTCACGTCCCTGGTTTTGGCGCTAACGCTGATGCCCGTGCTGGCGTCGATCGCGTTGCGGTCCGGAGTGAGCGAGCGAGAGACGTTTCTGGTCCGATGGGCGAAGCGGGTCTACCGCCCGCTGCTGAGCAAGGCCATGCGCCATCCGGCGCTCACGTTCGCGACCGCCATCGCAGTTTTCGGTGTCAGCGTTTGGATTGCGAGCGGTTTCGGCGCCACGTTCATTCCCAAGCTGGACGAAGGAGACATCGCTTTGCAGGCTTGGCGTGTCCCCAGCAGCTCCGTCGACCAGGCGGTCGAGAGCAACACGCAGATCGAACGAGTGCTCATTCAATTCCCGGAAGTGAAAACCGTGGTGTCGCGTTCCGGACGGGCCGAGTTGGCGACGGACCCACACGGGGTGGAGATCAGCGATACTTACGTCATCTTGAAAGAACAGGAACACCTTTCGCCCCTGGAATGGCCGCTGGCGTGGATCGGGTTGATCGACTGGCCGGAAGACAAGTGGCCGACGAACAACAGCCCGGAAAACATTTACCGAGTTCTTCTTCTGAAAGTACATTCCGCCATGACCGGCCGGGACGTACTCTCGAAAGAAACGAAGGAACGACTTCGTCGTCGCGCGGAAGAAATCTATGCGGGCTTCGAGGCCAGAAACCTGGAATTCGAAAAGGACCAGTTGATCCACGTGATGAATGAGTTGCTAATGGAATACGTCCCCGCAAACTCGTACAGTTTTACACAGCCGATCGAACTGCGGTTTCAGGAGTTGATTGCGGGAGTCCGAAGTGACATTGGCATCAGCCTGTACGGCCCGGACCTCGATAAGCTGAAAGAATACGGGGACCGGATTGCCGCGGTGATCCAAAAGGTTCCCGGGGCATCGGAAGTTCGGCCCCAAGAGATTGCTGGATTGCCCAGCGTGCGGATCCGAATCGATCGGAAGGCCATCGCTCGTTACGGCATCAACGCAGCCGACGTCCTTGCTGCCGTGCGAGCACTGAACGGCGCCGTTGTCGGGCAAGTGCTGGAAGGTCAGCCTCGCTTTTTCGTGCAGGTTCGCTATGCCCCTCATTGGCGCGATACCGTCGAAAAGCTGAAGCACTTGAAGATCACCGATCCCTTGGGACGACAGATCCCCCTGGATCAGTTAGCCAAGATCACGGTCGAGCGAGGACCAGCACTCATCACACGAAAAGATATTTCGCGACGGCTGCTGATCGAGGCGAATGTTCGCGGACGCGATTTGGCCAGTTTTGTTTTCGAGGCTCAGCGGGCCGTCCGCGAGCAGGTCCAGCTTCCACCGGGGTATTACCTCACGTGGGGCGGCCAATTCAAAAACCTGCAGGAAGCCAGCCAGCGGCTCATGATTGCCGTACCCGTTTCCCTGTTCTTGATCTTCGCTCTGCTCTACACAACGTTCAACTCGTTCAAGCCGGCGCTGCTCATCTATTTGAACGTCCCCATGGCCGCCACGGGCGGTATCTTTGCTCTCTGGTTGCGCGGTATGCCCTTTTCGATCTCGGCCGGAGTCGGATTCATTGCTCTGTTCGGCGTCGCCGTATTGAACGGATTGGTGCTCGTCGAATACGTTTTGCAACTGCGCCGTGAGGGGAAGGCCGTCCAGGAGGCTGCGTTCGAAGGAGCTTTGCTGCGCATGCGGCCCGTGTTGATGACCGCATTGGTCGCCAGTCTGGGCTTCGTTCCGATGGCGATTTCTCAGACGGCGGGAGCGGAAGTCCAACGACCGCTGGCCACCGTGGTGATTGGCGGGCTGATCACGTCGACTCTACTGACACTGCTCGTGCTGCCGGCGATCTATCGCTGGTTCGAACCGAAAACCGCAGAGATCGAAGTGTAAGACAATTCGCCGGGACCATCCCGGATTAACATCGATTGTAGCCGAACTTGACGCTGGCTGTTGAAGAAATCGTCCGGCAAGCGTGGTTGCTTGCTTCCTCTGCCAGAATGCAAGGTGCCAGCAACGCAGGCCGCCGATGGTGGGAAAGCGGCATCATCGAGGAGGCTCTGCCCTACGAAGTTCTCAGACTTTTTCAGGACCGTCGGCGAAGTTCGGCTTTGAGTTGACGTTGAGTCTTTGGCAGGTCCCTTTGCGGGTTGCCAATCACGTGAGCCGGTTGTGAGTCAATTGAACGAAGAGAGTCGAGGACCGGTGCAGACAGCACGGTCCGCTATGCATGTTCCAAAACACGAAGCCCAATCCTTTTGCCCCCACGGAGCCTAACCATGAAAGAGATCAAAGCGATCATCCAGCCGTTCATGCTTGGTGAAGTCCTCGAAGGTCTTCACGACATCGACAACCTTCCGGCCGCGACCGTCTCGGAAGTCCGAGGCTTCAGCGTGGTCCATCCTGAGTACGAGTCGCGGGCCAAGGTGAAACTCGAGATCATGGTGCCGGATGAGCTGGTTGAACCCGTCGTCGAGACGATCCGGAAGTACGCCCACACCGGCAATCCCGGCGACGGGCGGATTTTCGTGATCGACATTCTCGAGACAGTCAAGATCCGCACCGGTCAGCGGGACACCGCGCATTGACGGCGCAGTTGGCAGACTCGCATCGATTGTGCTTCAGGCGGATCGATGGAAGACCGGTCGGCTCAGTCCGTCAGCCCATCAGCGCGTAAATGGCGATCTGGATCAGCAGAGCCAGTGCAGCGCCGAATTTCAGATTCTCGCTCCAGCCGCCATGCCCGTCCGGCGGGGTGGTTTCGGATCGCGGGAGCCGCAACACCCAGATCAAGAGGACCGTCGGCAGCAGCACAAAAAGAACCTGCACCGCCTCCAGGGGCACTCGCAGGAGCCAACTTCGCAGGAAATCGCCGACGACGTGCAGCGGTGTCATTTCGAGGCTCCTCGTTGGGACGCGAATACCAGATAATCCAACTTGGCCTGCGGATCGGGTCTCATGGCCAAACTGACCGCAGCGACGGTCAGCGCCGTCGCCAGGAACGCCCAGACGGAAAAGTACAGGAAAGGCTCCTCGATCTGGAACAGCGGCCGCCAGCCCAAAGCCTCGGTCACCGCCGGTTGGCTTAGGGTGAACAGGCTGATTGAACAAGCCAAGCCGACGAGAAAACCGATCAATGCCGCTTTGCCGGTGGCCCGTCGCCACAGCAGCCCGGCCAGCAGAATGGCCAACGCCGGCCCTTGGAAAAACGACATCATCGTCTGAAAAATCGTGTAAATCCCTTCGCTCCGGCCGGTCAGGTAAAACGCGAAGGCGATCGCCCACAGAACCAGCGCCACTGTCACCCAGCGACCGACACGCAGCAGGTGCTGGTCGGTCGCGTCCGGCTGCACGAAGCGCTTGTAAAAATCGCTGGTGACAATGGCCGACGCGGCGTTCAAGTACGAATCGACACTCGACATCAAAGCCGCCAGAAAGGCCGCCAGGAACACGCCCCGGCAGCCGATCGGCAGAATGTCCGCCACCAGTCGCGGAAATGCTTGATCGCCGTCTGGCAAGTTGGGGTATTTTGCGAACGCGATCAGACCAGGAATGGCGATAATGAAGGGAATCGTGTTCTTGAGAACTGCTCCCCAGACATAGGCGGCTTTTGCGGCATACTCGCTCTTCGCGCCCAACGATCGTTGCACTATGGCTTGGTTGCCGATCCAATAGGCCGGACTTAGCACCAGCGCCAATCCGAAAAAGATGCCGGTCCAGGGAAACGGCGTCGGAGAATCCATCGGCAGCAGGATCAGCTTGGTGTGATAGACGCGGTCCGGATGGAGGGGATCGGCGAGGCGGGCGGCAACTGTTGACTCGGCTGGCTCTTCCGAAGCGGCCCCGGTGGTCGCGACGGCCTGCTGCTGTTCGTGAGCGTGAATTTTTCCGCGCAGGCCCGACCAGCCGCCAACATCCTCAAGCCCGATTACAACGACCAGCAAGCATCCGAGCACCATCACCGCACATTGAATGGCGTCGGTGTAGACGACGGCAGCCAGTCCGCCAGCTACCGTGTAAATGCCGACGAACGCCGCCGTGATCCAGATGCAAACGGCCGGATCCCAGCCAAACAAGACGGCCATCATTTTGGCCGACGCCAGCAGCATCACGCCCAAGTTGCACGCCATGAAAATCAGCCAGCAAGCCGCCAGCGCCGAACGGACGGAGACGTTGTACCGCCGCTCCAGATACTCGGGGATCGTGTAGATGCCGGTCCGCCAGAAGAACGGAATGAACACGAAGGCAGCCACGATCATGGCTGGTACGCAGCCGATCCATTCGAAGTTGCCCACGGCCATGCCATACGAGTAGGCGGCACCGCCCACGCCAATGATGTCCGTGCCGCCGATGTCGGTCGCGACCAGAGACATCCCGATGGCCCACCACGGCAGGCGTCGACCCGCCAAAAAATAGTCGTGCTGCGTGCGCACCCGTCGGCCGATCGCCAGCCCCAGCGCCAACGTCGCGGCCAAATACAGCAGCAATACCGTGTAATCGATGCCCGTCAGTGCCCCCTGCATATCTTCCCCAAAGATGCTCAGGCCGAAAGAACCTCGATGCTGATCTCAGCGGCTCGCTCACGCCGTTGGCTCGAAACTCTAAACCAAGCCGTCCGCGCGTTCAACCGCCAGCCGCGCCAGAGCAAAAGCGCATGCCGACTTCGCCACTTCCGGACTGAAGCACTCGCTCAGTCGAACGATGTCGGCCTGACTCAGGCGAACAGACCTTGACACGATTCGCCGTCCAAGAAACTCGCCTTGGCCGGAAAGGAGCACCTTATCGCATCGTCCCTCCAATCGCTCGAGCACTCGCTCGATCGCCCTCCCTATCTGCTCCTCGTGCGCCCGGGCGATGAAATCCGCCATTTCGCGAACCGCCGGCGCGGAAAGCTCGGTCCGGTCGCAGCAGACCATGCGAGTCAGCCGGGCGAGCGCGGCCGCGCGGGTCGCTGGGCGTCCGTCGGCTGTGTCGCGGTCGTCCGGTGCTTCCGATAATTCGCCTCGAAGCAGATACACGTCGTGCGTCGTGGCGAAGAACTCTGCCGCCACGGGACACATTTCTCCATCCAGCGGAACGGCTTGAACCACCGCGCAAACGGGCGTCCGACGCACGCCTGTGTAGACCAGCTCACCAGCCAAAAGCCGTTCGCGGTCGGTTAAACCTCTGGGAACCGGTACCCCTTGCTGCAATGGGATGACGTCCGTCGTGGTCGAACCGATATCGATCAGCAGCGCCCCACCGCGCGGTGCCAAACGTCCGACGAACGTGGCCAGTGCGTGCCAATTCGCGGCGGCGACCAGCAAAGGAATCTCACTGGCCACGCTCGGATCGACAAACTCTGCTCCCGTCTGCCACACGAGCACCGATCGGCCGCCTGCGACTTGTTCCACTTTCTGCAGCACGTGCCGCACACCGTCGGCTTTGGTTGGGAAACAATCCGCCAATTCGGCCGTCATCGTGACCGCCAACGCGTCGAAAGCGGGAAGTTGCCGCAAAACGCGGGCAAGAGCATCGGCCAATCTTTCCGGATTCTGCCACACGGCGAACGGATGACTGACGGCGGCGCCGTCCGCATGGGCCGCCTTGATGTTCGCTCCACCGATGTCCAGTCCAACGATGCTTCGCCCCATGCTTTGACCTCCTCGGCTGAGATCTGATCGTGATTCCGGCCCGGCCGGTTCCCAAAACCGGCGGCCAGCCGCTGGCTCCGGCTCCTCCTTTCTCCTTCACGCAAGGCGGGCGATCCCGCTTGCTCCCCCGATCGAGAAGCAACACGCACGTTACGAACGTCAGATCGGCACGCGTGATACCTTCCCTTGGCGCACGAAAAGATTCACCGGGCGCATTGTAGCAGATGCCGTTTCCGTCAGACGGTCGGCGGGCACAAGCTCAACACGGCTGGCTCCTTCGTAACGTTCACTCGTTGAGAGGCACTGCAGCGCCGTGGCCGACGCTGCCAGCATCGGTGAGACAGCATCGTCGCCTCATGAACGGCGAGCTTCTTTTCGACGGCTCGGATAGCCGCTCGACAAAGATCAGTTGCAAAGTGCGCCGGAGACGGGATACT
>JAADHY010000079.1 GCA_013151585.1 Planctomycetota bacterium | reverse complement strand
TGATCCGCGGTAAGAACACGATCCGCATCTCGGATGTCCTGGTGGGGGAGGTCTGGATTGGGTCGGGCCAATCGAACATGGCGATGCCCGTGCGAGCGGCCAAGAACGCCGAGCAGGAGATTGCGGCGGCGAACTTTCCCAACATCCGGTTGTTTACCGTCGCCAGGAAGTCGACGCCGGAGCCTCAGACCGACTGCGTCGGCCGATGGCAGGTCTGTTCGCCAAAAACGGTCGGCTCCTTTTCGGCCACCGCGTATTTCTTTGGTCGGGAACTTCACGAGAAGCTGGGCGTGCCGGTCGGTTTGATCAATTCCTCTTGGGGAGGCACGCCGATCGAGGCTTGGACTGACCTCGCCGTGCAACAGAAGGTGTCGGAACTGAAGCCGATCCTCGAAGCGTGGGAGCAACGCATTGCCCACTACACTCCCAAAGCGGCCGAGGCCGCGCAGGCACGCTATGAAAAAAGGCTGGCCGAATGGAAGAAGGAGGCCCGGGAAGCTCGCCGACAGGGCCAACGACCGCCCCGCCGGCCTCGGGCACCGATCGACCCGAAGATCGCTCCGCACCGGCCCGGCAACCTTTACAACGGCATGATCCGACCGCTGATCCCGTATGCCATCCGCGGTGCGATCTGGTACCAAGGGGAGCACAACAGTCACACCTTCCCCCACCTCTACGGATTGCAATTGAAGCTGCTGGTCCAGAGCTGGCGAGACGTATGGAATCAGGGCTCGTTTCCTTTCGCGTGGGTCCAATTGCCCAACTTCCGAGCCCCGCAGAAGGAGCCGTCCGAGACGACCGGTTGGGTGCTGGTGCGCCAAGACTCTCGCTGTCCCGAACACGGGCATGGCTGTGACAGTCGATATCGGCGAGGCAAACAACATCCATCCGAAGAACAAGCAAGAGGTGGGGCGTCGGCTGGCCACATGGGCTTTGGTCAAAGTGTATGAGCAACCGGGGGTGGCCATGGGAGCGATCTATTGCGGAAGCCAGCGGGAAGGGAAAGCGATTCTTGTTCAGTTCGAATACGCTGGTGATGGACTACGAACGAGAGACGGCGGCCCCGTGAAGGGATTCGCCATCGCCGGCCCGGACAAGAAATTCGTCTGGGCGAACGCAGAGATTGTCGGCAAAGACCGGGTACGGGTCTGGTCGGACCGAGTCTCAGCGCCGGCGTCCGTGCGCTACGCCTGGGCCAACAACCCGCTGGGCAATCTGGTGAATTCGGCCGGCCTGCCCGCCTCACCGTTTCGCACGGACGATTGGGTGGAATCGCTCACAGGTCGGTGAGCGGTCGGCGAGAAAGGCCGATGGCCTGTCCTACCATCGCGGTCCCCCAACAGAACGCGTCAACACGAAATCGCCCGGCGCTTTGGCCGGAAAGCGCGGATTGGTGCCAAATTTGTGTCCGAACCGCACATCTGGATTGCGGAGAACGGCCAAGCCGGGCGATTTCGCACAGGGTCAACAAAACGGACCCACGTCGGACTGCGAAAACCGCCGCCACGGCACGGTCAGGCTGGATTCTTCAGAACGGGCTGAGTAGGATTTCCACCAAAGGAAGCCTGCCCGGTGTACCCGGGTGGGACGGGGCTTTCTGGTGCGGGCCGCGAAGGCCTCGAGCGTCCGCCAGGATTCGCCGGAATGATCGCAACAGGTGGGAGGCGTTCGCTCCCGCTGGCTGACCGACTCCACGCGACGGCACGCTGGTTTTCCGTCGAGCTGATTTATCTGGACAGACACGCTCGTACTGGTGGGTTGGAGTCGGTTTGTGAATGCACAATGTGTGTCCGCATCCGACGGTGGAGACGTTCTCAGGCTTAGCCGCAGAGTGAGTTTGACGCAGTCGATGGAAGGACGGGGAGTGAGAGACCATGAGTGGTGGCACGACAGGTAACGTCCCGGAAACCTCGCAACAAGGCTCCCAGGCAATTCGTCGCGTGGCGATTTTGTTTGCCGGCGGTCCGGCCCCAGCCGCGAATGCCGTCATTTCCACGTGTGCAATGTCTTTCCTGGACCACGGGGTCGAGGTTCTCGGAATACTATACGGATACTCCGGACTGGTCGAGTTCGGCGAGGACCACCCGATGCAGGAAGGGCGGGACTACATTCCGATTACCCGCCAAACGATCAAGCGAACTCGCGGGAGCCAGGGAATTCTCATCGGGACGGCCCGGACGAACCCCGGCGCTCATGTGACTTGCCCCGCCGACCTGGACGATCCCGAAAAGACCGCTCCGCTGAAGCGAGTCTACGACGCCCTTTGCTCGCTCGGTGTCGACGCGTTGGTCTCGATTGGAGGCGACGACACCCTGAAAACCGCCAACAAATTGAAGCTATTCCAAGATCGGCATCCGGAAATCGGTCGGCGCATCCCGATCGTGCATGTGCCGAAGACGATCGACAATGATTACCGAGGAATCGACTTCACCTTCGGTTATTTCACAGCCGTTGATACGCTGGGGACCGAGGTGCGGAACCTGTTGGCCGACGCGGAGGCCTCGCGAAGCTATTTCGTGGCCGAAACCATGGGACGCAGCGCGGGATGGCTGGCCTACGGCGCAGCGATTGCCGGCGAGGCCAGCCTGGTGATCAGCGTGGAAGACATTACCGGCGAGCTGCGGAAAGAGGAGACGGTGACCGACCAGAAAACAGGAGTCTCCAAGACGCGGCCCGTCATGGACGTCGAGAAAGTTATCCAGTGGATCGTGAAGATGATGCGCGTGCGTGAACGGCACGGCAAGGAATATGGAGTGATCGTCATCGCCGAGGGTCTGGCCGAGTACTTGCCCGACGAAATCTTGAAGGACGTGCCTCGCGACGCGCACGGCCATATCGCTATGTCGAAGGTCGATCTCGGCAAGCGGTTTTCCGCTCTCGTTGCAGAGGAATACGAGCGGCAAACGGGCAAGAAGAAAAAAGTGACTGGTGTGCAGCTCGGTTACGAATCGCGCTGTGCCAAGCCGCATGCTTACGACGTGATGTTGGGTAGCCAGCTAGGCGTCGGGGCGTTCCGTGCGCTTTGCGAGGAAAACCTGCACGGCGTCATGGTCTCGGTCAGTGGTCAGTTGGAACTGCACTACGTGCCGTTTGAAGAGCTGGTCAATCCGGAGACGTTAGTGACGGTCGTGCGGTACGTGGAGCCCGGATCGGACTTCCACAAGCTGGCGCGGTTCCTCGAGATGAAGCTCAACGAGTAGACTCGCGTTGGTGCCCAGCCAAACGGGTCTCGTCCGCAAGAAGGCGTTCTCCGAGTCCAAATTGGGTCTCGGCCTGCGCGTACAGCTCTAGGGCCTCCGGAAGCAGACGACGGAGCGCTTCGGCACGACGCTCGTCCGAAGGGTGTGTCGAGAGGAACTCCGGAGGACGCGGGCCCGCGGCTGCTGCCGCAAACCGTTCCCAAAAGCGAACCGCTTCCGTCGGATCGTAGCCGGCCCGGGCCATCAATTTCAGCCCGATAGCGTCTGCTTCCGCTTCGTGCTTCCGGCTGTAGGGGAGAATCACGCCGTATTGCGAAACGATTCCGTACGCCCACAGAATCCGCTCGCGCTCAACGTCATCCTTCTCGCCCAACCCCAGCCGGATGACTTGTCCAACGGCCTGAGCGATCAGCCCTTGGCTGATGCGTTCCCCTCCGTGTCGAGCTAGTGCATGGGCGATCTCGTGCGACATCACGGCGGCGACGCCGGCCTCGTTCTGGCAGATCGGCAGAATCCCCTCGTAAAACGCCACCTTGCCTCCCGGCAGGCAAAAGGCGTTCGGGACGTCCGACGCCAGCACGCGAAACTCCCACTGGTAATCTGGACGGTCGGCCACGGCGGCGATTCGCCGCCCCACCCGTTCCACAACGGCTGCCGCCCGCGCATCCTTCGACAAAGGTTGTTCTTGCAGGATTTCTTGATAGGCTGTCTCCCCCATCGCAATCTCTTGCGATTCCGGGACCAGCAGCACCTGCTTCCGCCCCGTCACGGGGACGCTGCGACACCCCCAGACC
>JAADHY010000510.1 GCA_013151585.1 Planctomycetota bacterium | reverse complement strand
CATCCTGGAGGAAGGCCGCGAGCGAGATCCGGATTTCGCCTGGTCGCTCGAAGAACCGGGCGAACTGTATATCCAAGACTTCAACTTCTATCACTCCCGCGACTGCGTGGTGCTGAGAGGCTACCCGCCCAACCCCGGCTACAGAGGAATCCCACTCTTCACATATCTGTACCACGAGTACTGGCTTGGCTACGGCGGTGACATGGCCCCGGCCGTGTTCTCGCAGCAAGGCCGAGACTACTACGCCGTTTATGCGTCGTACGGCATTTTGAAGCAAGGCATCAATCTGATCTGCGGCAAATTCCCCGCCATGGGCTTCTTGGGGACAAACTCGTTCGACGGGCTGTATGCGGACGATTTGTTCCCACCGTTTCAGACCGCGATGAAGGGCATGGCAGCGATCATGAGGACTCGCGCGCTGAGCTACCTGACCGCCGGCCGGATGCTCCATCCGCTGAAATTGCACGTGCCGCGAAGGGCGAGAATCTTCTGGTATGGCGGCCGGAGACGAATGGATTTCCCCAGTGTGCTGAACAGCGTCTACGAGTCGCCGGACGGTAACGGTGTCGGCTATGTGTTCTTCAACTGGACAGACAAAGAAGTCCGCTTCCAGGTGCCTCTCGCACCGGCTACGGCCAAGGCGGCCTTCTATGACATTTGGAGATACGGAAAAGGCGGAAGCACGGCGAAGCCGTGGAAGACGCGTGCAGCCCTGCCCCAGAAAGTGAACCTGACGCTGGCTCAAGGCGAATCGGTTTTTCTGGAAGTGGTTCCCTATGGTGAGACGTTCGAATAGAGACCCGGATAGTGTGTTTGGCCGTTGTAATGCGCGCAGCCTGCGCAAATCTTCTTGTAGGACGGAGTGGCACTCCGTCCTACGTGGGTTGCAGCCACAGGTCCTCGAATAGGAGAAACCCCATGATGAAACATTACTCATTCCTGCCATTGTTGACCGTCGGTGCGGCGGCCATGCTGTGCGGGCCGCTGCGTGCGGCCGAACCGGCGACGGAGCGGACGCCGGCGATCGCTCGCTACGAAAAACTGCAATACGGTATGTGGATCAACTTCGGCATGATGAGCATGTGGGGCAAGCACTATACGAAGATTCGCACCAGCCCGCTTCCGCCGCCCGAAACGTACAACCCCACCGAGCTCGATGTGGATCAATGGATCGCCACGGCAAAGAAAGCCGGCATTCGTTACGCCGTCCTCGATACCAAGGGCTGGCACGGCTTCTGTCTCTGGGACAGCAAGACGACCGACTACGACGTGGCGGCCAGCCCGGTCAAGACCGATGTGGTCGGCGAGTTTGTGAAAGCGTGCCGCAAGTACGGCATCGCGCCGTGCTTCAGTTTCAGCTTCGTCGATGCCTCGTACGAACAGCGAACCGGCCGGCGCATGTTCGACCGGCCGAACGATTACGCCACGAAACAGTTGACCGAACTGCTCTCCAACTACGGGCCCATCACGACCATCTGGTTCGACGGCATGGGCGGTGGCGAGTTTCCTCAAGAGCGAATCCAGCGCGCCTACGACCTGGTCAAGTCGCTCCAGCCCGATTGCCTGACCGTTATGCACGCCCCGTCGCGCGGGTATGAACGCAAGCTGCGCCGCTGGCCGACTGACGTGCTCCAGCTCGGCCAAACGCTGCCGCCACCCGAAGGCCACAATCTCTGGATGCAGCACAACGGCAAGACCTACTACATTCCGATGGAGGTGCTCGGCTGGACAACCAATCTGGCTCTGCGCAAGGGCGAAACCTGGAAGACCAAGCCGCTGGATGTGGTTGTGGACGTGTACCGCAAGGCGATCGGCCGTCGGGCGAACCTGGCGATGCTCGTCTGGCCGAACCGGCAAGGGAAGCTGCCGGCCGACCAGGCGGCTCTTCTGCTAAAACTAGCCGAGGCCGTCGGGAGAAAGCAAGCCGAATCGAAGCAGGGGAAAGTGCTCCGGCACCTCGTTTTCTTCCGCTACAAAAAGACCGCCTCACCCGCCCAAATCCAAGCCGTCGTCGATGCCTTAAGCGCATTGCCTTCGAAGATCGACGCGATCCAATCATTACAGTGGGGAACAAACAACAGCCCGGAAGGCCTCAACGATGGCTTCACCCACGCCTTTGTCTTCACCTTCAAAGACGAAGCGGGCCGCAAGAAGTATCTGCCGCACCCCGATCACCTGGCCGTGGGCAAGGTCCTTCGGCCCATCATGGACGCTGTTTTCGTCATCGACTATTGGGGCGACGCCGACATCAAGCCCGAGTCCCACGTGCTGCGCCACATGGTCTTCCTGAAGTTCAAAGCCGACGCTCCGGTCGAAAAAATCAAGCGGGTCGAGGCTGCATTCGCGGCCCTGCCGGAGAAAATCCCCGAGATCAAATCATTGGAATGGGGCGTCAACAACAGTCCCGAATCGCACAACGACGGGTTCACACATTGCTTTACATTGACGTTCCAAACGGAGAAAGACCGGTCTGTTTATCTCGACCATCCGGAACACAAGGCCTTTGTGAAGATGCTCCGGCCGGTCCTTGACAAAGTTCGCGTTATCGACTTTTGGACCGAGCCGTAAGGATTCCTCGAGACGGCCAGGCAGCACAGGCTGCCGGCGCTGGCGCCGGGCTAAGAACGAGCCGCGACGCCACCGCAGTCAGCCGGGGACGAACATGCATTGAAAGGGCAATGAATATGAATGAAAGAAGTCAGAGCTTGGCGCAATCGTGGGTCGTCGTCATGACAGCCGGAGCGTTCTTCTTCTACAGCTTCATTCAAATGACGCTCTTTAGCACCGAGGCGATGAAAGAGTATTTCATGGCCACGCTGTCGCTCGCCGACCCGGCTGCCTTCGGCAACTTTGCCGGGACGTTCCTTTACGGCACGGTTATCTTCTTGCTTCCGGTGGGCGTGCTGCTGGATAAAGTTCCCGTGAAGAAACTAATCCTCGCCATGATCGCGCTTGTCGTTGCATGCGTTTTCGGCATGACCTACACGACGAATGTGTACGTCGCTATGGCGTTGCGATTTCTGACCGGGATCGCGCATTGCGTGGCCTTCATGGCCCCGTTTCGGCTCGCACCGCGGTGGTTCCCGTCCCGGCATTTGGCCCTGGTCGCGGGGCTGCTGGTGACCTTCGCCGTCTTCGGGCTGGGTGTCCGGCACGCCGATGCTGGCTTTGATCACCGCCCTGGGCGGCAAGCCGACGATGCTGATCAACGGCGTGTTGGGGATCGGAATCTTCGTGCTCGCCCTGGCCTTCCTCAAAGATTTTCCCGAAGGATACGAAGCCGAAACCGATACCGGCCCGAGCCTTTCCCTGCTGGAAGGTCTGAAGGTTGCCGCGCGGAACAAGCAGAACTGGCTGGCTGGTTTGTACATCGGACTGCTGAACCTGTCGGTCCTGGTGCTAGGGGCCGTTTGGGGGACCACGTATTTGCGGTTCGTGAACCCCGACCTATCCGAAGCCACGTTCACCGGCATTGTCGGCATGATCTTCATCGGCACGATGATCGGCTCGCCCGCTTGCGGCTGGATCTCGGACCGGCTCAAGACGCGCAAGTGGTCGATGTTTGGCGGAGCGGTGCTGTCGCTAGGCGTGATGCTGGCGATTATGTTCCCGCCGTCGACCGGCGCCGGCCTGTTCTATGTGCTATTCCTGTTGCTGGGGGTTCTAACGGCCGCCCAGACCATCGGCTACCCGGTGATTGCCGAATCGAACGAGGACCGGGTGCTGGGCACGGCCAACGGCTTGGCGGCGGTCGTGCTCATGGGCATGGGCGCGATCGGGCAGCCGCTGTTCGGACAGCTCGTCGCATGGTTCGGCGGCGGGCCCGGCGCAACGCCCGATCAGATTCAGGCCGCATTCCGCAGCGCCATTTGGGTGATGCCGATCGCCTTCATCGGAGCGATCGTTTGCGCCCTGCTGGTGGATGAGACGTTCAAGCGAGAAAGCAAGCCTGCCAATTGACCCGCGTCGTGCCGCGGTTTTCCTGGTTACGAGGCTCTGCGTTTTAGCATGCTGCCTGCCAAACTCTGCTGCCTGGACTGGGCGCTGACGGATCCAACTTGAGCGGCGAGCTCCCGGGCGGGAGCCTAGAAACGAGCTGAAGCCGCCGACGGTTCCGACTCTCCGCTTTCCCCCTCGACCCTCAACTCGTGCTAGCTTTTGCGAGAGAGCATGCTATGCACTGGAGGTTGTGGACCAAATGCGGGGCGTTTTTCCAATACTATGTCCGTTCCGGACGCGAGCGGCGGCGGAAGGACGTTGGCGAGAGTCCAGTGAGTTTGGCGAAAACCGCGTCCAACCGACGGACGCTCGGAAAACCCGACTCCGTGGCCACCGCAGTGATCGGCAAGTTGGTTTCCGTCAGCAGCTCCTTGGCCCGCTCCACCCGGACGCGGTTGATCTCTTCCAGAACCGATCGGCCCAACAGCTTGCGGAACCGCCGTTCCAGCAGACGTCGGCTGACGGCGATGTCGCAAGCGATCTGCCCGACGGACATCGGCTCGCGGACATGCAAGCGGATGTATTGCAAAGCCGCCTGAACTGTTTCGTCTTCAATGGCTAGGATGTCGGTCGAATGCCGCGTGATGACGTGCAACGGCGGAAGCAACAGGGGGCCAGATGGCCAGGGCTCGCCCGCCATCAACCGATCCAACAAGGCGGCCGCCTCGAAGCCGACCCGCTGCGACGGCACGGCCACGCTGGAGATGGCCGGTCGGGTCAGAGTGCACTCCAAGTCGTCGTTGCCGGCACCGAGCAAGGCGACGTCTTCAGGAACCCGCAACCCCATCTGCGCGCAGACGTCGGCGAGATAGCGTGCTGGGGCATCTTCGCTGCATAAAATGGCGGCCGGCTTGGGCAGGCGTCGCAGCCATCGGCGGGTTTTCTGGGCCGCTTTTTTCCAAAGGGCCGCGCCGGTCAGGTCGGCCAAGTACTCGATGTGGCACGAGGAGGCCGAAAAGCCAGCTTCGGCCACACGCTGCTTGAACGCGGCCTCGCGCATCCGCGAGTAAACCGCCCGCTCACTACCGAAAAAGCCGAAATGACGGAACTTTCGCTCCAGAAAGTACTCGGCTGCCATGCGACCGACTGCCGCGTGATCGACGTCCACCGCCGGCACGCCCAGGTCCGGGAGCGTGAAGGCCGTGTCGACCAGAGGAATCTCCATGCGGATCAACTCCCGGGCGACTCGCGGCACAACCAGCCCGGCGATGATGCCATGGGGTTTCCAGTCCCGTACGTGCCGGATCAACGATAACCGAGGCGGTCCGTCTCGCAGCACCCAGTTCGGTTTCTCGGCCGCATAAGTGCGTACGCCCCGGATCACTCCACGGACGAAGTTCAAGCTTCGGTCCAGTAACAACGCGATCCGGCGGGGGGCAGTCATAGTGGTCATTCCCGGTCGCAACGCGTGCGCAGCCAGCAGTCCCGGCTGCCAATCCCAATTCCCGGATGTCGCAAAATGGCAAGAGAATTGCGCAAATTGTGCTAGCAGAGCCGGTTATCTTCGGTATCCTAAACGATATTGGGCTAGCCGAAAACTCCGGGCCGGACTGAGATCCACGGGACTTGCTTGGTCCGGCGCGCCGAGCCTGCCACGAATCGCCCACCGAAAACGCTTTCCGCATGACTGGCTCGCAGACCGCGGAACCGTCGATTGTTTCGTCAAACGGGGGAAACGACCGTGGATTGCCGACTGAATCGCCGAGAGTTCGTCACAGCCGCTACTTCGGCTGGGGTGGGGCTGAGGGCGACGAGCGGCGCTCGCGCGACCAAGAAACCGGCTTTCTTGGGAGGC
>JAADHY010000721.1:1628-4824 GCA_013151585.1 Planctomycetota bacterium | reverse complement strand
CGGTTTCTCAACACCGGCCGCATGCAAAAACTGCGTTGGATTCACGTGGCCGATCCCGGTCCGCATTCGGTCGATGTGATCAACGTGGTCGACGGGCACAAGGCGGCGGCCCGGTGCCTGCGAATCTATCACATCCGCGGCGACTTGCCGGACGCCGGTGCCGGGGACGGGCGGTCTTACGGCATTCACACCGAACGCTGCTTTTACACGTCGGGCATTGGCATGAACTTCGGCGTCGGCCAGCCGCAGAACGCTCGGGCTGCTCGCGACGCCGACCGCAAACGCTCGCCCATCCAGCGAGTGCTCAAAGACCTGGTCTGGATGCATCGCACTGCCGAACGCTACACGCAGTATCTGAAGTTCGCCGGCCAGAACTGCTTCGTCATGGGCTGCTACCAGTATAGCAACTACAACACGCCCTACGTGCCGGCTCCGACCGTGGACGACTCACGCGTGCTGCAGTGCCTGAAGACCATGCTGGCCAATACGCTCGATGCGAACGGGATCGACATTTACGCCGGCGTCGAGTTCAGCCAGTCGTACGACGTGCGAACCTACGCGAACAACGCCGAGGTAGCTCGCGGGGCAGACACGATTTGGATGATCGAGCGTGACGGCCGGCAGCGCTACGGGCACCGGCGAGTGACCATCGTGCCGAACTGGCTGCATCCGGCCGTGCGGCGGAGCTTCCAGCAGGTGCTGGAAGACCTGGCTCGCACGTTCGGCCACTTGGAACATTTCCGTGGCGTGCACATGCAGCTCGGACCGAGCGTTGGGGCGGGCTACTGGGTGCCGGCCTTCGGCGGACGCGACTACGACGATCCGCTGGCAGCCAGCTTCGACGATATCACGATCCGGCGGTTCGAGCACGATACCGGCATCGAGCTTCCCGTTCCGAAAACCGACCCGGACCGGTTCAAAAAGCGAGCCGAGCTGCTGCAGCTCGAACCGCTGCGCAGCCGGTTCTTGCAGTGGCGGTGCCGCATGCTGCGAGACTACTTAGCTGCGGCGGTCCAGACGCTGCGGACCGCGCGGCCGGACTTGCGAATCGTCGCGCCGGTCGAAGTGGAAGACGAAGCGTTTTTCAAATATCTGGTGCGATCAGGCAAATCGTTTGACCAGATTCTGCGCGAGTTCGCCATCGACGTGGCGGCGCTCAACAAGGTGCCCGGCCTGACGGTCGGCCGCTGGACGATCAGTTGGCGTGCAGGTCGGCCGCCGCTCCCAAGCCAAAACCCGTTCTGCTGGCTCGCTCGCACGCGCCCGGACGTGATCCGCACGTTCTCGCACGCGCGTAAACGGTTCGTGTTTGTCCGCACGAGCTGGGATGAGAACATGTTTGCCACCGGCGGCTATGCGGTGAAAGACCGCAACGATCATGACCGGCTGGTCGAATCGGATTGGATCATGAACGGCGAGAAGATTCGGGCGCTGCCGCAGCCGGCCGGCTACTTCGCACGCGAAGCGTTCGCTCAGGCGATCATCACCGCCGACCCGAACCTGCTTGTCGGCGGGTTCACCGACCTCAATATCAACGTCGGCCACGAACAGGCTCTTCGCGAGCTGCTCGTGCCGTTCACGCACCTGCCGCGCGAACGGTTCGACCCGGTGCTCGATACCGGCCTCGATACGAATCTGGCCATCCGCCAATTGGTAAAACGCGATGAGTCGTTCTTCTACGTCGTGAACCCTTGCCCGTGGCGGGTACGTGGCCATGTGACGGCGCGAACGCCGAGCCGGGTTTGCGATTTGATTACCGGCGATGCAGTCCTTGTCCGTAGCGACAAGCGTCTCGCTTGTCGCGGCGTGAGCTGGAAGCCTGCGGTTACGGGCGACATTAACCGACTACGGCAGACCATCCTCATCGACCTCGCGCCGTTCGCTATGGCCGCGTTCCGCGTCGATTCGCCTCAGCTCGAAATTACCGCGTATCGTACTGAACCGCTGGACCCGGCAGACTTGGCTCGGCTCGAGTCGATCCCGAGGCGGGTCGGGCAGCTCCTGGCCAATCCGGTCGCACGCTTATCGCTGGCGGCGGCCGACCGGCAGTTCATCCAACAGACACTCGACGCGGTGCGTAAATCGATCGCCGACGGCCAATATGCCGCCGCGTGGTGCCAACTCACCGGCTGGCGATTCTGGTGGCTGTGGCAGGAGTTTCTTGAAAAGGATGCCGCTGCCAGGGCCGGCAGAGCCGGCTTGGCAGGGCGTTCCCAGGCAGAGCCTGGGAACGAGGTGCACGTAACCCGCGCCGAACGGCCTGGGAACGAGCTGGCTGAGCGGTCAATTAGATACAACGAACGCCGCAACGTCATCTGGGTTCGCGGATTCCCGGAAGAGCGGCCGGCCACGTTGCAAGAGCTGCTCGAAGCCGATCGCCGCAACGGCTGGGGCAAGGTTCGCTACGACGCTGCGACTGACATGTACACGATCGACGCTGACCTGTGGATCGGCGACGACAAATGTTTGGGCACGTTCTTCCAAATCGGCGATCACGACCATCCACGCGTGACAGTCGTTATGCGTGGCACGATCTGGGTCCGGCCGCCGCAGGAGAGCCCGGCGCGAAGTGACGGGTTAGAAAGCATCATCAACCGGCTGACGTTGGGCGATCCGAACGATGCGAGCATCCGGCCAACGCTCAAGTTCGACTGCGACACTCCGGGCCAGCACGGCCTCTACGTCGGCTTCCGCGGCATCGATTCATCCGGGAAGCACGTTTTCGTGCATCGCGGTTCGCTGCGAGTCTACAACGCCACGATCACCGCCGCCCGGCAGGACCGCCAGCATCGCTGGGGCGTGCGCGCCTACACCTCGGATCCGGACCTGCGTTGGGGCATGCCCGGCTGGTACGCCTCGGACGTGCAAGTCATCAACTCGACCATCTCCTGGTTCGAAGGCTGCATCACCTATGGCCTCGAAACCGGCCGGCCTCCGCAACCGGCGTCGCCGCGCCAGCCCGTGCCACCGCCGCAGCCGGTCATCCGCGGCACCACCTTTGAGCACGGCGGAGCGGCAGTCAAAAACGGTGTCCAATACCTGGAAGATTGTACGTTCCGCCACATGGAAGTCGCGATCGCCGAAGGCGGCGCGCTTGCAGCTAAACTGGTGCGCTGCACGTTCGAGAACAACCGGCGCAACTGGACGCTCGGCTCAGTCGGCTCACGCGGCATCGAGCTGATCGATTGCCGCATCG
>JAADHY010000721.1:0-1577 GCA_013151585.1 Planctomycetota bacterium | reverse complement strand
CCGCTCTACCCCGTCTGCCGCACCCGCCACACAGTGCAGGTGCGGGTCGTCGATCCAACCGGGCGGCCAGTCCCAGACGCAATCGTCATGATCACGTGCCTGTCTGACTCAACTGCGGTCACGAACGGCATCGCCATCACCGACGATCGCGGCCTTACTCCCCCGCGCACCAGCCCCACCGCCCCGACCATTACGCTCAAGACACTCCAGGCCACCGACGACCCCGCCCATCCGGCCGTGACCGGATACTGTTACCGAATCGTCGCGTACGTCAACGGCCGCCTGTGCTACGAAAAGACCGTATCCGCCCAGGAACTAGTCGGCGACACTTTCACGGTTCAGATTGCCCGGCAATAGCCAGGCTGATGTACGATGGACGCGAACGGAGTCTCGCGTGCTGCTGACTGAACCGGCCAAACGTATGCCCGCTTTAGCCAGCATCTGCATTGATAGCGATGGTCGGCCAGCCGCTGTTCAAGTTCCGGCAGCCGTGCCGCGGTTCAAGAGCAGCGGTGGCCAGCGGCGCGGGTCGGGCGCGCAACCTGACACGCGTGCTGGCAGAGCTAGCGTTGCATGGCGTTCCCAGGCAGAGGCTGGGAACGAGGGCAGCGGCCGTACGGTCATTGCCAAGGCTTTAGTTCGCGGAGCAGGTGCTCGAGTGCCACGGCACGCGTCTTTGGCGTCAGATCAAAGGAGACGTCGCCAGCGTGAATGACGAAAAGGCGTTGCAGCTTGAGGTCTGTCAGCGCGACTTGCATTGAGCGTGTGACGGCCGGTGCGCTGGTGCGCTTGATTTCGAAGCCCCAGCGACGCCGGCCTCGCACAATCAGCAGATCCAGTTCGGCACCGCTGTGTGTGGCCCAGAAAAAGCATTCGCTCCAGTCGACGCCCAGCCGACTGACCACCTGCTCGATGACGAACCCCTCCCAGGAGGCACCCAGCTTCGGATGCGATTCCACGTCAGCCATCGTGATCAAGCCCAGCAAGGCATGCAATAAGCCTGAGTCGCTAAGATAGACTTTGGGAGATTTCACTTGCCGCTTGCCGATGTTTTCGTACCAGGGCTGCAGTTGTCGGACTACGAATGCGCCGGTCAACATGTCGAGGTATCCGCGCACCGTCGTGTCGGCAACGCCGAAGGACCGGGCAAATTCGGAAGCGTTCCAGACTTGAGCATGGCAATGAGCCAACATAGTCCAAAACCGGCGAAGGGCCGTCGAGCTGATACGGATGCCGAGCTGCGGCAGGTCGCGTTCCAGGAAAGTGCTGATGAAGTTCAGCCGCCAGCGGTGGCTATCGGCATGTGAGCGAGCCAGGTAGGAACGTGGAAATCCGCCGCGGAGCCAAAGTCGGGCGTGATTGGCCACTCCAACTTCGCTCAAGCTCAGCCCATCAAGGCGATGAATCGCGATCCGGCCTGCCAAGGTCTCGCTGCTCTGGCGGATCAGCGACGGCGAGGCGCTGCCGAGTAGCAGGAACCGTGCTCGCCGCGGCCGACGATCCGCCAGCACGCGCAGCACCGGGAACAGCTCGGGCAGACGCTGAATTTCATCCAGTACAATCAACCCCTTGAGGTC
>JAADHY010000663.1 GCA_013151585.1 Planctomycetota bacterium | reverse complement strand
GGCTGGCTGCCACGGCGGACCGATTCGGCCGAGAGCGGAATGATGCAGCTCCACGTGACTGCATCGTATACATCGACCGGAGACGGTCGACCGTCTCGCAGAGCGCCGAAGAAATCCCGAATCTCCAGGAAGTCCGCTCCGCCGTGCCCGCTCCCCGACGCTTCTTTCTCCCACTTCTTCCACATCGGATCGTCGAATTCCGCCGCGTACTGACTCATCGGCTCCCACCGGTACCCCTTGCTGCGGGACTCGATCCAGATCTCGTCCGTGACGGACCGGTAAGAAGCCGTCTCGCCCTGCAGCGCATAGTAAACGGTCGTCCGATGCGGGCGGCTCGAAGTCGTGTCGTACCGCAGGTCCACCACGGCCCCGCTCGACGTCCGGATCAAGGTGGTCGTGCTATCCCCGTTGCGAAACTGAATCTTCGCCTGAGGGCTCTCGGGGCCAAACTTCTTTACCGCATTCTTGTGGGGACCAAACGAACGGGTGCTCATGGCTACCAAAGACACAAACCGGTCGGTGCGGTTGATCCCCATCCACTGGGCCACCGGGCCCAATGAATGAGTCGGATAAAGATTGCCCAGATAGTCCCGCGCCAACTCGCCCCGCCACGTGAGCGATCCGTCCGGGTTGAAATGCAGGAACCGGCAATCATGGACGTAGCCGCACTCCGCGTATGTAATGCCGCCGAACAGCCCTTGCCGGACCATGTTCATGATTCGCATCTGGGGTCGCATGTAGCAACAGTTTTCGGCGAGCATGTAAAACGAACCGGTCTCTTCCACCGCGTGCACCAATCCCCAACATTCTTCCATCGTCATGCACGCCGCCACCTCGCTCAAAACCGCCTTCCCGGCACGCAGAGCATCGATCGACATGACGCCGTGATCTTGCATGGGCGTGGCGATGACAACGGCATCCACGTCTTTTCGGTCCAGCATCCGGCGGTAGTCTTTTGGACCGCGTTCGCCGAAACCCGCCGGACGCGGCTGTCCAGCGCGAACCACCCGGTCGATGGCTCGCTGCAAATGAGCCGACTTGATGTCGCAAACCGCCGTCACTTGAACGCCGGGAGTCTTCAACACGAGTCCCAGCAGATGCGTACCGCGTCCCCCGACGCCGATAAACCCGCACCGAATGCGTTCGTTGGCGCCGAGCACGGAACGGATCGATAGAGCCGTCGCAGCGGTCGCCCCCATCCCCGTCAAAAAATCCCGCCGTCCCAGTTTCTTCCTCATCGTCGCCTCCTACCCCATCATCTTTGCCATCTTTGCGCCATCAAAACGGCCCCCACGCCTTCCTCGTGCGCCGGCCGCTCCTGCAGTGTGGCGTGCGCCGAGCGAAAGCGCCGACCGAAGCTGAAACCAATCCAGCACGCCCCACGCGGCCATTGTACCGCCCACGCCATCCAGACACCAACCGGACCCCCGAGTCTTCGCTTCGGCCAGCGCGAGCGCGCCCTGGAAGCTGCAACCCCTGCAAATGGCCACGAGGCGTTTGGCCGCATTGAAAGGGACCACGAATCTCGAAGCATATCCGAACTCGCGATCCGCCCTGTCGTGACGGACGCGCTGACGTCCAATTGACAGGAGATCCGCTATCGGAGTCTGTCCCCGAGGAGTGGCCGCCCGCAACAAAAACGCCGCGGAAGGCACTATTCCTCAGGTTACGCCAAACGTGAGCGGAAGGCGACAGCCTCCGGTAACGTGAGCGGAAGGCGATAGCCTCCGGTCGCGTGGCTTCAGGAACCAAGCGAGCTGCACGTTAGCGCATTGCGTTTACTCGGCTCCTTTGGGATCGAAGATGCGCGGCGTGCCGAGAAGTGATCTATACTTGTGGCGTAGTCGCCGTGTGTCGTGAGCGGCGGGTGGGCTTCCCGGCGTCTGCGGTCGGGACGAACGGGCAGAAACGTGTACCGGTGAGGGGACCTCATGACGGACGATCCGTGGAGTCGGCCGACGATCGAGGATCTGAGACGGGTGCTGGAGAGCGTCGGGCGGGCGGTGGATGAGAATCAACGGCGAGCCGAGCGGTTGGAATTGTCGGTGCCGGCCGAGGTGATCACGGCGCGAGGCAACACCGTGGCCGCGATGACTCGGGAAATCAGCCGGACCGGCATTGGGCTGCTGCACCGGGGGGCGATCGCGCCGGGTGAAGTGGTCGTGCAGATCGCCAGCGACAGCCGGCACTACCGGTACCGGGTCGCGTTGGAGTGGTGCCATCCGTGTGAAAACGGCCTGTTCCTGAGCGGCGGCCGGTTCCTCGAAAAGTTGGAATGCACCGAATAGTCCAGCGAGGGTCGCGCCAGTTTTAGCGATCGTTCTTGGCTGTTCAGCGGCGACTCGTCTCAGGCCTCACCATCGTCCGATCGCTCTTAATGCCGCCGCCGCGTCTTGTTCGATAGGTTGAACTGCGGCAGACAAGGCATCCTGACGAAACAGCGTGTGGGTGTCGTTATGCGCCGGTCACAGCTTGCGGCCAGCTCGGCCAGGACGGAGCACTCGCCCCCTTTCGCGGCTGATGTTCCGCCCGACGGCCGAAGTCAACCTGCCCCGGCGGAGCCAGTCGGACCGCTCCCCTTTCCTCTGCTGCCTGACATCAAGACGAGTGAATATGTCCATTGTCTCGCGGTTCTACCGGAACTACAGCGTCCACCTGCTTCTGGCAGCCATCCTGTTTTTTCCGTACATCTACTACAAAGCGGAAACGCTGCCTTCGAACAACAACATCGAAACCTGGCTTCCCCGCGAATCGACGGTTCGTTCCACGTATGAGCGGTTTCGGGAATACTTCGGCGCGGAAGAGATCATCCTGGTGGGGCTGGAAGGAATCAGCGAAGACGATCCGCTGGTCGAAGCGCTCTGCGAGCGCTTGGAGCGGCTACCCGGCATCCGTTCGTGCTGGTCGCCGACGCGTCTGAAGGCAGTCATGCACGATTTCGGCGTGCCGGACGACGAAATCGAAGAGCGACTGAAGGGATTGGCCGTCTCGGAAAAAGAACAATTGATCGGGCTGGTGGCCGTGCTGTCGAGTGAAGGGCTGAAGGACCGTGTGGCCACCGTGGCTCGTGTGCGGGATCAGTTGGAGTATTGCCAGCTTCGAGGGGATTCGGTTCGACTGGCCGGCGCGCCGGTCGTCGTGGCCGAACTGGACCGGCTGGGAAACCGCGAAAGCAACCGCCAATACTTCCTGGTGACGTTG
>JAADHY010000006.1 GCA_013151585.1 Planctomycetota bacterium | reverse complement strand
GCTCTCGCCGTTTGCTTCCCGTTGCCAGCGGATCGGCGACATGGGGCCAAGTCGGGAAATCTTGCCGACGCCGGCCTCGCCGGCCTGTCTGAGCGAGTCGGTGCGGGATTACAGGAAAATCCGCCGCTACGGTCAAGATCGCAATCAGACGGGCAGCCCCGTTCGTCCCCGGAGAGCGCGTCTTTGTCCGTAGGTTCGATTCGACCAACTGTCCGGTTTGCGCTGACTGCGCGCCGGCCAATTCGTTTTTCGGGGCGGAAGACCAAGCCGGTGGAGGCCGGCTCCTGCGTTCGGGCGGGGATCGGGGGATCTGCCGGGCGGGCTCGCGGTTGCATAGTCGTCGTAACCCATGAGACAGCCATCGGTTGCGGCAAGCCCCTTTCCGCGAGTCGGAGACTGCGAGGGAGCCGGATCGCCGGGCAGGCCTGGGACGGGGCAGAGGGGGTGCGTGGCGACGCCTGGAAGTCTGCCGAACAGGCCGAATCTGTCAACACGACCGATTAGGCGAACGTAGAAGAACAAGAGGCGACTTGGGGGGATGATCCCGTCGATTTGGAAAATTCGAGGCACAAAAAGGGACGTCGGAAAAATCCGGGGGCTATAGTTGGCTGGTGACCAATCGCCTCGGATAATTCTGCGCCGCTCACCGGACGCACGGCGGCTGCGATTCGGGTTGTTGCGAGCTGATCGCAGTTACCGCCGGCCGATGGGTGAGCGTAACTGCCGGAACAGCCGGTGAATTCCGGCGGGGTAGCGAGTCGCCAAGTTGGCGGTCTGGACCGAACGGGTCCGATTGGGGATGAGAGGGAGAAAGGAAGCGCGACGATGGCACGAAAAGACGCTCTGCTGAGGTTGCACCAACGTCTCGTGGCCCGGCGCGATTTTTTGCGGAAGAAACTGGGACAGCAGCTCGAGGAGTTGCCGCGTGAGCGGGACGTCGGCGACGTGGGCGACGCCGCGACCGACGGAGCCTGCAGTGAACTGGACACCCAGTTGGCCGCTTTCGAGACGCGCGAGCTGCGTTTGATCGAGCGGGCTTTGGAGCTGATGCGCGAAGGACGTTACGGCATCTGCGAGGAATGCGGTCAGCGGATCCCGGTGGCGCGACTGAACGCAGTCCCTTATGCGCCTTATTGCGTCAAGTGCCAGCGGCGGATGGAGGAGCAGGACCAACACGAAGACAACTTCGGTATCAGTTGGGAGAAGGCCTACGAGTTCGAGGGCCAATTAAGCGATCGCGAAATCACGCTCGGCGATCTGGAGGTGGAACGCTGAGCGTTGGATTGGCCGGCCGGTCCACCCGGTGACCCGACTGCGGTCCGGGACCCGCGGGGCCAAAGGGAACGCGGCGGCCGCGTAGGCTGCAGCGAGAGCGTCACTGCCACGCGTGCCGAGGGCTCTTGAACCGAAGACGGATTTCGCTTGGCTGAGCGCGGTCGGGTTTGGCACATGGGGACTTTGCGGCGGTGAGGGGCTTGGGACAGTTTGAACGGAGGAGTGGCCGCCCGTCGAGGGGGAGGCGTGCCTGGAAGGATGGACTCCGCGCGGCCCTTCGGCGCCGTGGGGGAGCTGCATCCTGTCTTTGCAGACCGTGATCGGACGGGCGTGGCCGTGCCGGTCAGTGTGACCGACGGTTCCCTGAGCCAAACATCCAATCACGGCTTTCCTGTCTGAACGTGCCCATCAGGGCCTCAAGGCAGGCGCAGAGGAGCTTGCCTGGAAGTCCAATCGCAATGGTGCCAAGAAGCAGAGGACTTACGGCGATGAAGTTGCGTTCGACGCCCCTGTTGTGTGTTGCATTCCTGATGGTCGGCCTCGTGATCGGAAACGCTGGCGGCCTGTCTTCATTTCTGGCTGCGGTCGAAGCGGACCTTTTGAAGAACAACTCGCTCGATCGCCAATACGCGCAGTTGCAGTCGGGGCAACATGCCCTTTCCGAAGCGAGCGAGCTGCTAGCTCGCATTGCCGAACTGACCACTCCGAGTGTCGTCCACATTCAGAGCGTCCGGCGAAGCCCGCACGGTCGCCGCATCGAGGAGACCGGTTCAGGCGTGATCATCCACGCCAGCAAGCCGGCTGGCGACTACGTGGTGACGAATCGGCACGTCATCGCGGGCCATTCCTCCATGGACGCCATCTCCATTCACCTCCACGACGGACGGATTCTGCATCCGGACCGCGTGTGGGAAGACCCGGCTTCGGACGTGGCCGTTCTGAAGATTACCGCTGATCGACTGCAGCCCGCTCGCTGGGGCGACAGCGACGAGGTCCGGGTAGGGCAAATGGTGCTGGCTGTCGGCAGTCCCTTCGGGCTTAGCCATTCCGTGACCTTCGGGATCATCAGCGCCAAGGGACGCCGATCGTTACAGCTTGGGCCCCGCAGCGCCAGCCAGTTGATCAATCAAGATTTCCTGCAAACCGATGCCGCCATCAACCCGGGCAACAGTGGCGGGCCGCTCATCGACTTGCAAGGTCGCGTGATCGGCATCAACACAGCCATTGCATCCAACGGCGGCGGCAACGAGGGGATCGGCTTTAGCATTCCGAGCAACTTGGTGCGCTGGGTGGTCGAACAGTTGCTTGAACACGGTCACGTGCAACGGGCCTACCTGGGCGTGACGCTCGATCCAGACTTCAATGAAGAGAAAGCGGCGGTGCTGCATCTGGATCGCGTGCGAGGAGCGTACATTTTGGAGGTGCATCCCAATACGCCGGCCTCGCGGGCGAACCTAAAACGCGGCGATCTGATCATCAGCTTCAACGGCATCGACGTCCAAGACGAAAATCACTTGATTAACCTGGTGAGCCTTTCGCCGGTGGGCAAGACCGTCCAGTTGGTGATTCTGCGAGACGGAAAGAAACTGACGATCGACGTCGTCCTGGCCGCTCGTTCGCTCGAGCAGCAGACCAGCCTGCCGACTCGCCCCGGGATGGGCACTCCGGTCGAGCCCATGGGCTTGACGCTCTATCCGCTTACGCCCGAGCTGGCCGAGCAACTGGGCTACGATCCAAACCGCTCCGGACTTCTCGTCCTGAAAGTCGATGACAATAGTCCGCTCCGCGGAGAAATTCACTTGTACGACCTGATTGAAGAAGTGGCTCGGCAGCCGGTCACTTCTGTCGAGCAGCTTCGTCGGCAGCTTGAGGTCAGCCAGGACGATCCGGCTCTTGTCATCAAAGTCGGACGCCGCGTCAACGGCCA
>JAADHY010000001.1 GCA_013151585.1 Planctomycetota bacterium | reverse complement strand
TCCCATGCACGTGACGGGGTTGGCGGACAAACTTGAGGCGCCGCAACCGTTTGTGTCACAACAGCTTAGGCGGCTTAAAGCCGCCGGGCTCGTCGCGGCAAAAACGCGACAGGGGCATGCCTATTATGAGATCATCGAGCCTCATCTTTTCGAAATGTTGCGCTGTCTGGGACGTTGCTTGAATTCGCGAAGGGAGCGAGGTCTGCTATGAGCGTGACGCGGCGGCAGTTCATCAAAATCGGACTGGGGGCGGCCGGAGCGGCCGCGGTCGGCTCGGGCCTGACCACGCACTGGTGGGGCCTGGACGCTCACGACGTGCCTGACCCACAAACGGACGGCGACCGGGTCGTGCCGACCTTTTGCGAGATGTGTTTCTGGAAATGCGGGGTGCTGGCCCACGTCAAGAACGGCCGGGTCACCAAGCTGGTTGGCAACCCGGACCATCCGCTGTCGCGCGGTCGGCTCTGTCCGCGGGGAACCGGTGGCATCGGGCTCCTGTATGACCCGGACCGGTTAAAGAAGCCTTTGGTCCGGGTGAGCGATAAGCGCGGCGAACAAAAGTTCGAGGAGGTCTCGTGGGAGACGGCGCTCGACGAAGTCGCGGAAAAGTTGCTTCGGATTCGCGAGAAGTACGGGCCGGAAGCGTTGGCTCTGTTCACGCACGGCTACGGAGGCAGTTGGTTCAAACACTTGGTCAAGGCGTACGGAAGCAACAACATTGCCGCCCCTTCGTACGCTCAGTGTCGGGGACCGCGCGAGGTTGGCTATTTCCTGACATTCGGCGACGGTGTTGGTTCGCCCGAGGTCATCGATATTGAGAACGCCCGCTGCCTGGTGCTGATCGGATCGCACCTGGGCGAAAACATGCACAACACGCAGGTGCAGGAGTTCGCCGACGCGTTGGCTCGAGGCTGCCAGTTGGTTGTTGTTGATCCGCGGTTTTCGACGGCCGCCGGCAAAGCTCGCTATTGGCTGCCGATCAAGCCGGGCACGGACATCGCGCTGCTTCTGGCTTGGATGCACGTGATGATCCGGGAAGGCCGGTACGACGCCGACTACATCCAGAAGTACGCCATCGGATTCGACAAACTGAAGGAGCATGTCAAAGACAAGACGCCCGAGTGGGCGTACGCGATTACGGGGATTCGGCCGGAGCTGATTGTTGAGACGGCGCGGTTCGTCGCCGGGTTCCGTCCTGCCTCGCTGATTCACCCCGGTCGTCGGACGACGTGGTATGGCGACGACACACAGCGAGCTCGGGCCATGGCGATCCTAACGGCTCTGTTGGGCAGTTGGGGGCGGAGAGGCGGCTACTTGTTGCCGTCGGCCATGGAGCTGCCCAAGTTTCCCTACACCAAGTACGCGTACAAACCCAAACACAAGGCGGATCGCCACGGGAGCCTTTATCCGCTGGCTGACGAGACGCTTGCTTCGGGGCTCTGCGATGCCACCATCCCAGGCAAGACGCCCTACGAATTGAAAGCGTGGATGGTTTACGGGACGAACCTGCTGCAGTCGCTGCCGAATCCGAAAGAAACCATGCGGGCGATCCAGGCGTTGGACTTTATCGTTTCCATCGACGTGTTGCCTTCGGAGATCTGTGGATGGAGCGATGTGGTGCTGCCGGAATGCACGTACCTGGAGCGATGCGATGAACTGTGGGCTCCGGCGTACAAGCAACCGTTTGTCGCGGTGCGGCAGCCGGTCATCGAGCCGATGTACGATTCGAAGCCCGGCTGGTGGATCGCTCGCGAACTGGCTTTGCGTCTGGGGCTTTCCGACTACTTCCCGTGGAAGGACAGCGAGGAGTACGCCCGGTATCGGGTCAAGGCAGCAGGGCTGGACTGTGAGGAGCTGAAACAGAAAGGCGTCATCCTCGGCAAACGCGTCCCCGTCTGCGAGGAAGAAGGGCTGGAGCTGCGGTTCAACACATCCAGCAGCAAGATCGAGTTGTATTCGGAAGTGTTAAAGGCGGCGGGGTTTCATCCCTTGCCCGAATACACGCCGCCCGAAGAGCCGCCGCCCGGCATGTTTCGGCTGCTCTTCGGCCGCGCTCCGGTGCACACCTTTGGCCGAACCGCGAACAACCGATTCCTGTCTCAGGTCTACGACGAAAACGAAGTTTGGGTGAATGCCGAGGCGCTGCGGTCGCTGCCTCAGTTCGCCGACCGCGAGCCAAAGACGGGCGACCGCGTGGTGCTGGTCAACCAGGACGGCGTCCGGTCCAACCCGGTCAAGTTGCGGTTGACGCAGCGGATTCGCGGCGACTGCGTCTACATGGTTCACGGGTTTGGCCACACGGCCCGAGGGCTGCGATTCGCTCGGGGCCGAGGAGCTTCCGACTCCAAGTTGATCACTCGCTACAAGACGGACCCGATCATGGGCGGGACCGGCATGAACGTGAATTTTGTCCGCATTGAACCGGCGGAGGAGACAGCATGAGGACGCCGCGTTATGCCATGACCGTCGACACACGACGATGCGTCGGTTGCAACGCTTGCGTGCTGGCCTGCAAGGCAGAAAACAACGTGCCCGAAGATGGCTTTCGCGATTGGATCGTGACGGAGACACGCGGCGTGTTTCCACATTTGCGGCAGGAAATCCGGTCGGAGCGTTGCAACCATTGCGAGCGTCCGCCGTGCGTGTCGGCGTGCCCCACGGGAGCCAGCCACATCGCCGATGGCGGCATCGTCTTGGTCGCTCACGACAAATGCACGGGATGCAAGGCGTGCATCGCTGCGTGTCCATACGATGCCCGCTACGTCCACCCGGCCGGTTACGTCGACAAGTGCACGTTCTGCATTCACCGGGTCCGCGAAGGACGGCCTCCGGCCTGCGTCGAAATCTGTCCGACTCAGGCCCTCACCTTCGGAGACCTGTCCGACCCGCACAGCGAAATCAGCCAGCTTCTGCGATCGCGATCCCACAAGGTGCTCAAGCCGGAACGCGGTTTGAAACCGAACGTGTATTTCTTGGTGTAAGCGAGACCGCGCCCCTTCGACCACGGGACCGGCGGTCCGGGGCAGAAGCGGCGACCTAAGGAAATCAACGGTTGAGAGAATGCCACGGTGAAATCAAGGAGAATGGCCCGATGACGGAAACACCGAAACCGGAAGACCGTTTCTGGAATCCTTATCTGGCCGGCCTGGCGCTCGGCCTCGTCTTGTTGGCGTCTTTCCTGATCATGGGCAAGGGGCTGGGA
>JAADHY010000158.1 GCA_013151585.1 Planctomycetota bacterium | reverse complement strand
TGGGCCACGCGTTCGTTGGCCCCTTTTCCTTATTCTCTGCATGGGATTGTACCACTCGGCGGGCATGGTCAGTTTGATCTTTGCCGTCCTCGTCGGCCTCGGAGCCATGCGAGATCGTCGTCGGTGGCCGGAAGGGCTCGGCGCAATGGCTATCGGCTTTTCCGTCCCTTGGCTGGTAGGGACTCAATGGCATTACATGACGGCGTTGGAAGCGTACTCGTTGGCGTGGCCCTTTGGATTCGGGAGAGCCTCAGACATCGAACCGCTCCCGCTCAGTGTCTTGCGTCTTGTTTTCCTGCTTCCCGTTCTCGTCCTCGCGTATGTGGTGTGTCGAGAACGATTGGAAAACGCCGGTGACAGCAAGGAAACAGGTCGAGTTGTTGCGAAGGTCTCTCTGTGGGAGAAGCTTGGCGTGTGGCTCCGCCCCGGACTGGCTGAACTGATCGCCTCGGCCGGACTCGTGGCCATCGTTGCCGCAGGCCATTGCTTCTTGCGCGCATCCGAACTGCACGTGAGATTTCAGATGGTTCACGCTGCGACGGAAGGCAATTGGAAAGAAGTCCTTCGCGCGGCCCGACAAGTGCCTCCGGACCGAGCCGACCTTTTTTACACGCATCTGGTCGACCGAGCGCTGTTTCATACGGGACGGCTGTTGGACGACTTGTTCTCATTTTCCCAGCATCCCGCCGCCCTGCTTCTGGTCTCAGAGGACGTGCCGCCCGCCCCGCCGAGATTCTGGATGGTCTCTCAAGTGGCTCTCGAATTGGGAGACATCAACCTGGCGGAACAGTGGGCCTACGGCATGGTGGAAGGCGTAGGAGAATGCCCTCGCGCGCTGGAGACGTTAGCTCTGATTTGTGTAGCCAAAGGACAGAAAGAGGCCGCGCGCGTTCTGCTACGAAAGATGGGCAAAATCATTTTCTGCGGGAATCGCGCCGCGCACCTGCTGAGTTTGGTCGACCAGCCGATCGACACAGACGCCCCTTGGCTCCAACGGGCCCGACACCTCAAAGCTCGCCGTTGCCGTGAAGACTACGCCGTGCAGGTTTATTCCGAAGAACAGTTGCTGAGAAATCTGTTGGGGCTGCCGATGGAATCCCGTCCCGAGAGCCACACGGCTCCGCCCGAGGCCCGCTTCAACAACACGCCAAACGATCGCTCGCCTCTCGTCAGCCGGAACCGGATGGCTTGGGAGTACCTCATGGCGTTTTATCTGCTCACTCGGCAGACGGATAAGATCCTCGAACACCTCGACGATTGGATGACGATGACAGACACGACGGCCAAGCTGCCTCGGCATATCGAAGAGGCAGTTGTTATCCACGAAGTTCCTGAGCCCCAGAGAGCCGAAGTCGCCTCCGCCCGAAGAAAGCGTTCTGTCAGCGACGAAACGCTTCAGCGTTTCCAGCAGTTTGTCGTCCTTTATGGCCAACTGCAGAGTGGTGTCGAATCGGCATCGGAAGCTCTAGCTCGCGAATTAGGCGACACCTACTTTTTGTATCATGTTTTCGGAGTCTCAGGAGCGAAGAGATGACGACCAGGATGAGACAGGCGGTCGTTTTGCTGGCCGTTGGCGTGATCGGGCCGGCAGCGGGCGTTGTGGGGTGGATGCAGCTCGGTGGCGCCGAGGACGGGCAAACACGCACCGCATCGGTCGACGCGGCACTTCGGCTGCCGCGCATTTATCCGGATTACCGGGACCTCGTCATTCCCCCGAATATCGCTCCGCTGAACTTCCGAATCGACGAGCCCGGTCAACGGTTCCGTGTGCGGATGAAAGGCCGGCAAGGCTCGCCCGTCGAGCTGACGGGGCGATCGCCGAAAATCGAGATTCCGATCAAAGCGTGGCGACGACTTTTGTTCGAGAATCGCGGACACGAGTTTGTCACACAAATCTCCGTTCGCGACGCGACCGGGCAGTGGCATGATTACCAACCGTTCGTGAATCGGGTCGCCGAAGAGCAGATCGACCGGTACCTGGCCTATCGCCGCCTGCGGCCCGATTCCTTGTATTACCGGGATATTGGCGTCTACCAACGAGACCTGCAAACGTATGACGAACGAGTCGTGCTGCACGGTCGCTGGTTCCGAGAGGGCTGCGTCAACTGCCACTCCTTCTGGAACGGCACCACGGATCAGATGACGCTCGGCTTCCGAAGCGATTACGGCGACGCGACGTTGCTTATTCAAAAGGGACAGGTGAGTGTCGTCGGTACCCGGTTCGGCCATACGACGTGGCACCCGAGCGGACGCGTAGTGGCCTTTTCGCAGTTCGACATCCGTCTGTTTTACCACACCGCGCGCAGCCAAACTCGCGATGCGATGGAATTCGATTCGCTGTTGGGGTACTTCCGGGTCGACACCAAATCGCTTCACACCGCGCCGCAAATCGCGGATAAGGCCCAATTGGAGACGCATCCCTATTGGTCCCCGGACGGCAAGTACCTCTACTTTGCCAGCGCCCGGATGCTCTGGAATCACAAGACCGCTTTCCCACCGAAACGGTTTGACGAAGTACGCTATGACATGAAACGTGTCCCGTACGACGTCGACACCGACACGTGGGGGGAAGTCGAAACGGTTTTATCTTCGGAAGATACCGGCAAGAGCATCCTCACCCCCCGCGTCTCACCGGACGGCCGTTTTGTGCTCTTTTGCATGTGCAACTACGGCTGCTTTGCTCTGTATCAGCCGGAGAGTGATCTTTACCTGCTCGATCTGAAATCCGGCCAGTACAAGAGGCTGGACTGCAACAGCGAATTTGCCGAGTCGTGGCATGCCTGGTCGCGCAACGGCCGCTGGATCGTTTTCAGCAGCAAGCGACCGACCGGTGTTTTCACGCGGCTTTTCCTCTGTCACATCGACGCGGACGGCAATACCTCGAAGCCGTTTCTGCTTCCACAACGTGACCCGAGCTTCTACGACGATTTCTTATACATGTACAACGTTCCAGAATTTGCCACTGCGCCAGTTCAAATCTCACCGCGAAAGCTGGTGCAGGCTGTCCGCAGCGCGCCTCGCATCGAAGTGGACGCCATCACGTCTCCAACACCGTCCGCACCGTCTGAACGGCAGCGTCCTTACGCCCCAGACTTTGACTAGTGCTTTGTCACGGCAGAAAGCTAGGGCTGCGTTGCATTGGTGGTGCGGCCGTCCCGGCCGCCCGTTGCAGGCGAGACGCCTGCACCACAACCCCGCGTGATCCCACTTTTTCGTTTTGACAAAGCACTAGTGGCGTCGAGGCAACTTCGACATGATCGCACCCGTCCGGCTATTGAAGTCCAGGTCCGAAGCGTTTGACCGTGCGAAGGTCCCGTACCAGTCGGAGGAGTCGTTGCCGCGCAGGCTCGAGCTCCGGGGCGATCGAGCGGTAGAAAGCAGCGAGGGCTCGCTTATCAGACGAACTGCGTTCGGCGGGATCGGTTTTCAGAATGCGGGCGATTGCCGGTGGGACGTCGTATAACGGCGGTGGCACCGTTGTGGCGGACAACCGGATGCGCTCGATGACGGCGCCGCGGTCGGCGGACAGCGTGAGGTTCACCGTCAAGATCGTTCCCTGCTTGAAGCCGACGGGATTGGTC
>JAADHY010000161.1:1198-4418 GCA_013151585.1 Planctomycetota bacterium | reverse complement strand
CACCAGGACATCCGAGATGCGGATCGTGTTCTTACCGCGGATCACCAACTCCAGCGGCCCGCCGGCCCGCAGCCCTTCTAATTTCACTAGCCAATGGCCCTCTGCGTCCGCCTTCGTGCTGGCCGAACGGTCGCCCAAAGTGACCGTGACCGCCTCGCCTGGATCGGCCCAGCCCCACACAGGAATCGCACTCTTTTGCTGCAGCACCATGTGATCCCCAAACAGAGCCGGCACCTTGACGTCGGCTCTCGCCGCCGTGGAAAAGACCAACAGCGCAACTCCCCATACAAACCACTCCCGCGATCGTCTCCTTTGCACAACGGCCGTCGTCCTCAATTTCATCGTCTGTCTCCTGTTGTAGAACTCTTCAGAAACCCGGCTCGCTCGCGGCCATCAAAAGGACCAAACCCGCATGGCAGGCTTTTCGCCGCAGCCGTCCGGTCATTGCACCCTGTGTTGCATCTTAGTCCGCACGGACGTCCGCCGCCACGACACGACCCTTTGCTTTTCGCTACTGCCGATGCCGTCAGCCCAGTCTGGTTCATAGCTACCTCGCGTGAATATGCCATGATCCACGAGGCTGCAGAGAGAGAATCAACATCGGCCCGCCACGTCCGAGAGAGCTAACGCCATCGCGTTCTCCCAGGTGGTGTCCGCTTCGGCTGGCGGCTGGCTGATAAGAGGCCCGGTGGAATTCCAGCCTTGCGAACAGCCTGGTCACAACACACAGGTTTTCCAGCAGCCCGGCTCGGCCGGTAATCTGCCTCCCGATGGCCAAATCGGTGATCTCGGCCTGTGCGCTCCCGTGACGGTCACTCATTTTTCCCCTATATTGCGCCGCCGAGCCGGCAGGTGCACCGGCAATCGGCCCCGGCTCGGCTGCTGGCCGGAGCAAGCCGGCCGCCCGTGGCGTGACCTGCGAAACGGACAACATCGTGACTCCAGGAGAACGCTCCCATGAATCCGAGCTGGATCGCCGACCGCATGCATCAGATCGACGCTTCTGGGATTCGCAAAGTCTTCGATCTGGCGGCGAACTTGAAAGATCCGATCAATCTCAGCATCGGGCAGCCGCATTTCGACACGCCCGAACCGGTCAAGCAAGCCCTCTATCACGCCGTTGCGGAAGGCAAGAACGGGTACAGCCAAACGCAAGGCATCGCGCCGCTGCGCGAAAAACTTCAAGACTGGGTGGACGAGACCTATGGGCACGAAGACCGGGAGTTGTTCATCTCGAGCGGAACCAGCGGTGGTTTGCTTCTCGCTTTGTGCACGCTGGTGAATCCGGGCGACGAGGTTTTGATCTTCGACCCCTACTTCGTCATGTACAAGCACCTGACGGCTCTGGCCGGTGGGCGGCCCGTGCTCGTCGACACCTATCCTGACTTTCGCATCGACTTGAACCGCGTCCGGGCGGCCGTCACTCCGCGGACTAAGGTCATCCTTTGCAACAGTCCCTGCAATCCGACCGGACACGTGGCCGACGAGTCTGAAGTTCGCGGGCTGGCTGAGCTGGCCGCCGAGCGAGACATTGCGCTGATCAGCGATGAGATCTACCGCGTCTATTGCTACGATCGGCCGTTTATCAGTCCGGCGCAGTTCAATCCGGAGACGATTGTCATCGACGGCTTCAGTAAGTCACATTCGATGACCGGTTGGCGTTTGGGATTTGTGCACGGACCGAGCGCGGTGATTCAGCAGATGATCAAATTGCAGCAGTTCTCGTTCGTTTGCGCCCCGCATCCGGTGCAATGGGCCGGTTTGGCCGCTTGGGAATGGGACGTCTCGGACCGTGTGGCCGAGTACCGACGCAAACGCGACCTGATCGTGAGGGAACTCTCAGGAGCCTTCGAAATTGCACAAGCCGAGGGAGCGTTTTATTTGTTCGTCCGATCGCCCTGGGGAACCGGCTCAGATTTCGTCGCCGAAGCGATCCGGCAGAACGTGCTTATCATCCCGGGCAGCGTTTTCAGCGAGCGAGACACGCATTTCCGGATTTCCTACGCCGCTCCGGACGAAACGCTGAAGCGGGGAGCCGAGGTGCTCTGTCGGCTCGCTGACCGCGGTCCGACCGCGTAATGATCCCGACATCCCACCACGACCGACACTGTCTTCTGCGGCTATGATTTTCGACGCCGCCACGCCGCCGACCACCCTCGGGCCGTTCCGTAGCCAGTGGCTGGCCGAGCTTGCCACCGGACGCCACTCACACCGGGCACGATCGGAGAACGGCAGCAACCAGATGCCCGCCGAAGCCCAAAGAGATTTTGACCGCGTTTTCGATACGCCGCGTCCGAGCCGAGCCGGGCGTGTAGTCGAGGTCGCACAGATCGTCCGGCTCTTCCAAATTCACCGTCGGAGGAATCATGCGGTCACGCATGGCTAAAACGGTGGCCGCGAGCTCGACACTTCCCGCTGCTCCTAACAAATGCCCCAGAGCTCCTTTTAGCCCGGAACAGGCTAGATGCTTCGCGCGACGGCCGAAAGCGGTCTTCACAGCCCGCGTCTCGCACAGATCGTTCAACCGCGTCGCCGTGCCGTGCAGGTTGATGTAGTCGATTTCCTCGGACGTCAATTGCGTCTGCTGCAAGAGATTGCGAAGCAGGTGGGCCAGCGTCGTGGCGTCTGGATCCAAGGCCGTCAAGCTGCCAGCGTCGGTGGCACCGGCCCAGCCCAGCCATTCTGCGTACGGCCGGGCACCACGCTCCTTCGCGTGCTCCCAGCGCTCCAGCACGAGCATACCGGCGCCTTCGCCCACCAAGAACCCTGTCCGACGCCGATCAAAGGGACGGACCGCTTGTGACGGCTCTTCAAACCCGCGGGCCAGGACGCCCATCCGTCGGTAGGCGGCCAGCAACGGCGCGTGCAGGGAAGCGTCAGCGCTGCCGGCGAGAACCACGTCACAGCGTCCGTTCCGGATCAAGTCCGCCCCATAAGCCACGCTCGCCAGCCCCGTGGCGCAAGCAGCCACCGGACAGACCGCCGCGCCTCGCAGACCGAACAGGTGCGAAACAACGGACGCCGCCGCATTGGGCCAGAAGTGAAACCACAGATTCGGATCGGAGCAGAATGTTTCCGAGGAGGGGCTGTCTTCTCGCAACTGCTGCCACAGTCGGGCGAAGCTTTGCAGCCCGCCTTTGCTCGAACCAAGAACGCAGCCGAAACGCTCCGGTCGCTCCGGAGGGGCGGACAGGCTGGCGTCGGCCAGAGCTTCAGCCGC
>JAADHY010000161.1:0-1150 GCA_013151585.1 Planctomycetota bacterium | reverse complement strand
GATCGCCGCGACCGTACGAGCGGAAAGGCCGATCTCTGGGACACTCACGGGCGCTGCCGGCGCTCCGGCCCATTGCGTCGAAGAGCGCCCGTCCCGCCCACGATTCCCGCCGAAATGGGGAAACTCCGAAGGCAACCACCGAGCGCCACGACGTCCTTCTTTCACCGCTCGCCACGAGCCCTCGCGGTCACCGGCCAACGCCGTCGCCATCCCGATGCCGGTGATCACAACCCGTTCTGAATCGCAAGCAGACATCGCCGGACCGTCAGGTGCGATTGCTGGAGCGACACACCGCGAAAAGCGCCGCGCCAAACAGGGCGGCGACAATCAGACCGTCCAGCACGAAACTGCGAGACGATTGTGTGACGACGCCGCTCTGCGGCGCCTCCGCAGCCGGCTGGCCCCCCTGAGCCATCACGACGGGAAGGGGCATTCGCATAGACCGCATCGCAGGTTGCCCCGCCTCAGAAGGGAGTTCCCCTAATCCGGCCCAAATGGCCGCCCCGACAACTACGGCAGCTACGGTTTGTCTTCGTCTCGTCCGTTTTCCCCGGGTCATGGTTTTTCGCTGGCCCTGTCAATGCGCTCGTGGTGGCGAGTCCACCAAGCGGAGTACGTTCCGCTAGAACTCGAGCAGATTGTCGCGAACTCGGAGCAACTCGTCCAGATGCGTCACTTGCAAGACATCCGCGATGTCTCGCGATGCATGATACAGGTGAACCTCAATCCCTTTCCGGTAAGCGGCCATCAGCACCGCTAGCACCCAGCTCGAAACCAGTCCCAGCTCCGACAGATCGACGGCGAGGATCTGGCAATCGTTGTGCTCGATCACATCCAGCAACATTTGCTGGCACTCGTGCAGCGAGCGTCTGTCATCGACCAGGTGCTGGGCGTCGAACCCGATCACCGTAAGCTTTCCTCGTTTGAAAATGTAAAAGTACTCGGGATCGGGCGCGACTTGCTCGTATTCGGTCATGAAGATTCCCAATCAAGCTGCGCGGCGGGGCAGGAAACCCCGATGCACCGGTCGCCGCCTCCCGTGCAAAGAGATGCATGCCTGGCCGCAACCCTTCTCTCCGCGCACCTGCTTGGCCGGCTGGATGGATATCAACAGCGGATAGGTTTCTGGTTGGGTTCTTTGAGCCCCGCC
>JAADHY010000474.1 GCA_013151585.1 Planctomycetota bacterium | reverse complement strand
GGACGAAGAGACGACTGAGCGTTTTTTGTATGACTACCGCAAGACCTTGGGGGACCTTTTGGTCGATGCCTATTACCGCACCGCCCGCCAGACGTCTCGTCAAGCGGGACTGGGCGTTGAGTCGGAAGCCGGTGGGCCGGGGCCGCCGATTCACAACGTGCCCGTCGACGCACTCAAAGCCCAAGGGGCCGTCGACGAGATGCGCGGTGAGTTCTGGCCGAAGCGGCCTGAGGCTCATCACCTCTGGGTCGTCAAAGAGACGGCTTGTGCGGCTCACATTTACGGCCGGCGACGAGTGCACATGGAAGCCTTCACGAGCTTCCACCATTGGCAAGACGGCCCCTTTGATCTGAAGCCCTCAGCCGACCGGGCCTTCTGTGAGGGAGCCAATCACTTTGTCTGGCATACGGCAGCGCACGCGCCGCCGGAGGCGGGTAAGCCAGGATGGGCTTACGGGGCCGGTACCCATCTGGGGACGAACCTCGTGTGGTGGCCTTTCGCACCGGCCTTCCTGGACTATCTGGCTCGGTGTTCTTTCTTGTTGCAGCAAGGCCGCTTCGTCGCCGACGTTTGCTATTACTACGGCGATCAGGGATTCAACTTCGTCCCGCCGAAGCATGTCGATCCCTCACTGGGATTCGGGTACGACTATGACGTAACCAACGCAGAGGTCTTGTTGACGCGCATGAGTGTTCGAGACGGCCGGCTGGTACTGCCGGACGGCATGACTTATGAGTTGCTCGTCCTTCCCGATCGTCCGGACATCGATTTGGATGTGCTGCGGCGACTGGACCAATTGATTCGGGCCGGCGCGACCGTGGTTGGGCCCAAACCGGTTCGAAGTAACGGGCTGGCCGACTACGAGCGACGCGACGCGGAAGTCCAACGTCTGGCCGATGCCATTTGGGGGCCATGCGATGGGCAGACTGTCCTCGAGCACGCGTACGGGAAAGGTCGTGTCATTTGGGGACGGCGACTCCGCGAGGTGTTGCAGCGGCGCGGACTTCCGCCCGATTTCCGTCCTTTGAGCCCTCACGGTCAGGCGTCACTGGACTTCGTCCACCGCCGTACGTCCGAGGCCGACATCTACTTCGTGCGGAACAAGACCATGCAGCCGATCGATGGGCGAGTGGTTTTTCGAGTGCGCGGTCGAGCCCCGGAAGTTTGGTTGCCAGAGACCGGCCAGATCCACTCGCAGGTTCCCTATCGCATACGCCCGGATGGAATCGAGGTCCCGCTTCGACTGAGCCCGGCGGGGTCGGTCTTCGTGGTTTTCCGGAGACCGCTGGATCGGCTTTGGGTCACGGCGATCGATTGGGAAGCGGCGGGCAACACCGCGACATCCTCCTCCGGCAAGTCTCCGACGACCCAAAAAGGACAGCCGCTGCCCCAGTTGGAACTGCTCGGCTGGAGCGACGGCGCGGCAAGGCTGCTGTGCTTTTCCAACGGGAGCGGTTCCGTCGAGTTCTCGGACGGCTCGACACGCCGCGTGGATTTGGAAAGACTGGCTGAACCGAAAGTTTTGGACGGCCCCTGGCACGTCCATTTCACGAAAGGATGGGGGGCTCCCGAATCGATGACTTTCCCCCAGCTCATCTCGTGGACGGACCATGCCAATGAAGGCATCCGCTACTACTCTGGCATCGCGACTTACCAGCGGTCGTTCGACGTCCCGGCCGATTGGCTGGGCGAGGACCGGCGGGTGTTTCTTGACCTGGGCGACCTGTGGGCTGTTGGCGAGGTGTCTGTGAACGGCCGAAAGATTGGCGTGGTTTGGAAGCCGCCGTTTCGACTCGATGTGACCGCCGCTGTTCGACCAGGCCGCAATCAGCTCCTCGTAAAGATCGCCAACACGTGGTCGAATCGCTTGGTCGGAGACGCGCGGGGCATCGGCGGCCGGCGGTACTGCCGAACGAACATCCGCCGCTCGGCCGGCCAACCGTGGTCCAAGGTGCCCCTTCGCCCGTCTGGGCTCTTTGGCCCCGTGCGGTTGCTGCCGTCGCGCGTGATCGTGGCGATCCGCCCGAATGGGTCGGCTCGGTGAGTCTCGTAGGGCGAAACGAATGGCAAGAGTCCGACGTAAGGAACAGTGAGGACGTGATCCGCTCCTTTCGCTGGCCCCTTCAGCGACATCAAAAGATATCCGAGCCACGCGGACGACGCTCATACGGGTCGTCCGCGGCCGCGCCTCTTTTCTACGCCTTGTCTCGGCCAAGGGGCGCACGACGCACTTTGTGATTTTGAGGCCCGGCCGCAGAAAGTCTCCCTCTCGTTGGCTTACAGCAAAAGGTGGCTCGCGCGGCGAACCGGATCAGGCTTCCTTCCGACTGGAGAACCGAACAGTGAGCCGAAAGGCGCTCGGCTCCGGCGCGCAACGTGAGCGGAACGCGCAAGCGTCCGGTCGCCTCAGCGGCCGAGCCGCACCAACCGCAGAAACCGCACGCTAGCGCGTCGCGTTCACTCGGCGGGGCGGCCAGGGTTGAGCGGAGCGAACCCCCCAGACGCCTCCGCGCCCACTCGAGCCACTGTGCCCCCTCATCCGCCCTTCGGGTAACTTGTCTCCCACAGACGGAGGCAGAAGGGACTTCGTTTCGCGAACGGTCCTCCAAGAATGGCCGGACCCCATGCAAATCCCGTCGTGCGCCTCGCCTGAGTCGGGGTATGCGATTTCGCTCTTGGCTCTCCGGATGATTCGGGTATGATGTTGGAATACTGGATAGTTGCTGAACGAGCATCGGGATAGAGATCGGCCGCGCGAAGCCATCTATGGCTCCGTCGCGACCGGCTCCACTCGTTCCTCAAGGGAAACAAGTGGCCGGAGGCTTTTTTGCATGAGAAAGAAAGCGACCAAGAAAAAGACCAGGAAAAGAGCTCCTGGTAGCTTGACCGCCGCGGATATCATGCAGCGAAAAGTAGTCGTGGTGGGCCCGAGCGATACGTTGCAAGAAGCCATGGAGCTGATGACGGAACATCATGTCAGCGGACTGCCTGTGCTCAACGCGCGCGACAAATGCGTTGGTGTTATTTCTGCAACGGACATCATGAACTTTGAACAGGAACAGTCCGAGTGGGGCTTGGATGGCGACGATCTCTCCGCCTTTTTTGATCCCCAAACGCATCGCTGGGAAATGATCCGTGTTCGCTCCGGCGGTGACGATCTGCCTGACGTTCGCGTCCGCGAGGTCATGTCGCGAGACTTGGTTTCGGTCAAGCCGACGACGCCGGTTA
>JAADHY010000022.1 GCA_013151585.1 Planctomycetota bacterium | reverse complement strand
AGCCTCGGCTTGCTGTGCGACGTTGGCGCGAAAGTCACCTCGACATCGCCGTCGGATGGCCCCCAGAACCTGTCCGTCCAAGACCAGCACGCGAACATCGAATCCCGGATTTGGGATGAAGCGTTGAACGTACAAGACCGATCCGAGCCGCTCCAGCGTTCCGAACGTCCGATGCGCTAGTTCCGGATCACTGACCCGCACGATCCCGCGGCCTTCCGACCCGAAGACCGGTTTAACCAATACGTCGCCGCCCAGTTCGGTGAAAGCGCGGAAGGCCGCTGCCCGGTTCTCGCATGCGACCGTTGCGGGAACAGGTAGCCCGGCTTCGGCCATCCGCGCCGTCGTCAGGAACTTGTCGACGGCGCATTCAATGGCTTTCGGCGGGTTGATCACCGGAACGCCTGCCGCTTGCACGCTCGCCAATGCGTCCATTCGGAAAACGACTTGTTCGAGCGATCCGGGTGGCATGGCGCGAGCGATCACCGCATGGGCGGCCGTCAGCTCGACGTCGTCGGCAAAGACGCGCTGCCGACCTCTTTCGACGCGCGCGGTCAATTTCGTCCAGTCAACCCGGCAGGCCTGATGGCTCGCCTCTGAAGCCGCCCGCTCCAGTTGCTCGCTGTGCCAGCCGTCTGGTTGTCCTAACACGACAAGATGCACCGCAGAAGCCTCCTCGCCGCAAAAGAGTCTTTTCCGCTCGCGAACGTGGAAAGATCACATCGACATGAAACGAAACACTCGCGCTATCGTTCTCGTGCACTGGGGCGCGTTTTGCAAGTCCGCGCGGCCGCGGTACAATCGAAGCTCCAAAGAAACGACTGCGGCAAGCGGTATCGGCAATCTGCGTCTACGGAATCGAGGAGTTGACGGCGATGAGGGGAAATCGAGTGTTGACGGCCGTTCTGGGTGGCTTGTGGGCTATAGGCGCGATCGGAGGGCTGAGCGAGCGAGGCCAAGCGGCTGAGTTCCGTGCGGGCGCGGCGGCCGTGGACATCACGCCAACGCAACTGCCCGTCTTGATCAACGGTGGCATGCTGTCTCGCAGTGCGAAAGAGATTCATTCCCGGATTTACGCGCGAGCGATCGTTCTGGAGGACGGCCGCAACCAACTGGCCATTGTCGTCGTCGATAGTTGCATGATGCCGAGGGCGTTGTTGGATGAGGTGAAACAGAAGGCGGCGGAGACGACCGGGATCCCCGCCTCGAACATTCTCATCTCGGCCACGCATGCCCATTCCGTTCCGTCTTCGGGCGGAGCGTTGGGCACAGATGCGGACCCGCACTATCCTGACTTCTTGAAGCCGCGGTTGGTCGAAGCGATTCAAAGAGCCGCCCAGAACCTTCAGCCGGCGCGGGTTGGCATTGCGGCGGGCTCGGCGCCCGAGTACACCGCCTTGCGGCGTTGGATTCGGCGGCCCGACAAAATGCTCGTGGATCCTTTCGGCAACCGGACGGTCCGAGCGAACATGCATCCCGGTTACCAAAGCCCGGACGCGATCGGCCCGTCGGGGCCCGAGGATCCGGAACTGCCGGTCCTGGCTTTCCAAACGCGCGACGGCCGTCCCATCGCCGTGCTCGCCAACTTCTCGATGCACTATTACGGGGCGCCCGCCATCAGCGCGGATTATTTCGGACTGTTCTCCGAGCGGCTGGCCAGACGGATTGCCGGCGAGGGGGCAGCGGCGCAGCAGCCGGTCGTCATCATGTCGCACGGTTGCAGCGGCGACGTGTGGCTGCGGGACTATCTGCAACCGGCTCCGAAAAAGCGGCCGCACGATATTTCGAGCTACACGGAGGCGTTGGTCCGAATCGCATATCAGGCTTACCAAAGGATTCAGTATCGGGATGACGTCACTCTGTCGGCCGCTCAGGCCGAGCTGCCGCTGCGATACCGCGTTCCGGATCAGCAGCGGCTGGAATGGGCGAAGCGGATCGTCGAACAGATGGGCGATCGGCCGCCGAAGGATCGAACGGAGGTCTACGCGCGCGAGGCGATCTTCCTGCACGAGCGGCAAAGCACGCGGCTGATCCTGCAGGCCTTCCGGATCGGCCCGATCGGCTTGGCAGCAATTCCCAATGAAGTCTATGCCTTGACGGGCCTGAAACTGAAGACCCTCAGCCCGCTGCAGCCGACCGTCGTCATTGAGTTGGCCAACGGAGCGGAAGGGTACATCCCTCCGCCCGAGCAGCATGCTCTAGGCGGTTACAACACGTGGCCGGCTCGCAGTGCCGGGCTGGAAGTCGAGGCGGAGCCGAAGATCGTCGAGACGGTGCTCGAGTTGCTGGAGAAGGTGGCCGGACGGCCGCGCCGAGCCTATGAGCCGACGTGCGGGCCGGCCGCTCAAGCCGTGCTTGACTTGCGCCCGGTTGCGTATTGGCGGTTGGACGAGTTCAGCGGACCGCGCGCTCGAGATCAGCGGGGATGCCACGACGGCATCTACGAGACCGGCGTCGTCTTCTATCTGGACGGACCGGCTTCCGATCGTTTCAACCGCCCCGGCGAAGTGAACCGTTGCGCCCATTTTGCTGGCGGACGGCTCCGCACGCGGATTTCGGGCCTGGGCGACTCGTACAGCGTCTCGCTTTGGTTCTGGAATGGGATGCCAAACGACGCTCGATCTGTGACCGGCTTCCTGTTCTCCCGGGGCCGCGATTACGCGCTGGCGGCTCCCGGCGATCATCTGGGGATCGGCGGGACGCAGGCCCACACCGGGCGGCTGGTTTTCACCACTGGCGCGGATCCGAAACGGATGGTGGGCGGCAAAACGGCAATCACCCGCTGGTCCTGGAACCACGTCGTGTTGGTGCGGGACGCTCGGAAAGTTCGAGTCTATCTGAACGGTCAACGGACGCCGGAGATTGATGCCGAGGTCCAATGGACGATCCCGCCGACAGTCTCGCAATTGTTCTTCGGCGGTCGCAACGACAACGATTCCAATTTCGAAGGACGGCTAGACGAGATCGCCGTGTATGACCGACCTCTGTCGGCGGATGAAGTCGTCAAACTGTACGCCGCGGCCAGAGGGCGATAGGCCCTCGGAGCAAGCCGGGCCGCAAAACTCGCTCGGTATCCAGGCGCACATGCGCTACGTCTTGCTGGAGGAGCACCGGGCGGAAGTGAACCACCCTCGCCTGGAAGGCGAGGGCTTTGCGGGACTTGGGATGAGCTGCGGACTGAAGTCCTCCGCTCATCCCTGGTCTTCCACGCGGAACGTTTCATCGTCAGGGGG
>JAADHY010000687.1 GCA_013151585.1 Planctomycetota bacterium | reverse complement strand
TTCCTTGCATCAGTTCTCCTCCACAAACACGATCTTCGCACCCGCATTCAGGACGGCGGAACGCGGCTTGGTCGCACGCTCCTCGCTGTGCAACCCAGATGCTCTCTCGACCGCATGCCGACTGTAGCTTACCACTTCAGAAGGTAAATGTATCGTGTGGGCGTCGCGGTTTCATGGGGTGGCCGGTTTGCTTCCATTTCCGGCATCCGGGCTCGGCAGCGTTGGTTTGGCACTAATCGGACAAAATTTCGCTCCACCACGGTTTTCGCAGACGTCGCTGCCTCTGGAAGATGCTCGCGAGTCGAACGCGTTTTCTCCGCTCTTCCTCCGCTCGTGTGTCTGCCTCGAGGGCCCGATAGGGCAGCGGCAAAAGGGCCGGCCTCATCAGACGCAGGTGCCGTTTCATGCCTCGATAAGCGGATATCCGGCAATGCCCGAAGCCGAAAGCTCCTTCGACATCTTGACGTGGCCCTCTATCAAACAGCAATTCAAGTGCGCAAATGGTGTCCGCAAACGGTGCTCGCGATCGGTGGAAGTCGGGCACGAGGTCACCAGGTTACTCCTTGCAGAAGGGCTTGGCCTCAAATGGGGCCGGATCATCAGGTTAAGTCTCCCCTTCCGCTTGCGGCAACGGTTGCCCCGCCGAAATCACAAAGTACGTCGCACGTCCCCGCCGTTTCATTTACTATTTGAGCAATCGAGGCGTAGGACTCGGGGCTGTGTGTCATAGTTCGTTCTTTGGGGGAAAGAGATGAACGCGACTACGAGTTGGTTGACTTGGTCGGTGGGGCTTTGGGTCGGCGTCCTCAGCTCGGTTGTTGCGGCGGCTCCGACAGCAGAACCGTCGGCAGTCTGCGACGTACGGGCCTACGGCGCACGTGGAGACGGGACGACGGACGACACCCGCGCGATTCAAAAGGCGATTGACGCAGCCGCTGGCGCAGTCCGCCTGGCGAAAGGAACCTACCGAATCACTCGGCCGCTTGTGGTGGATCTGGACAGAATCGGCTACACATCACTCTGCGCCGACGGAGTAGCAACGTTGTTGATGGCAGGCGAAGGACCGGCGATCCGGGTCGTGGGAACGCACTTCAAATCGGCGGACCCGGGCGGTTTCCGATCCGAAGTCTGGGAGCGGCAGCGCATGCCGCTGATCGACGGGCTCGCGATTCAGGGCGCCCATCCCCGAGCCGACGGGATCGAAGCCGTGGGCACCATGCAGTTGACAATTACACGAGTGCAGATCCGCGGAGTCCGCCACGGCATCCACTTGGTCAAGAACAACCGCAACGTCATCATCTCGGACTGCCACATTTACGAGAACAGCGGCGTGGGCATCTTTTACGATAACGTGAATCTGCATCAATCGAACATCGTCGGTTGTCACGTCAGCTACAACGACGAAGGCGGCATTGTGTCGCGTGCCGGCAACGTGCGAAACATCCACATCAGCGGATGCGACCTGGAAAGCAACATGAGCCCGAAGAAACCGCCGACGGCCAACGTGTTGATTGATTGCCGAGGCAGCCGGTACGGCACAGCGGAGGTGGCGATCACGGGATGCACGATCCAGCACAACCACGCGTCGCCCGGCTCGGCGAACATTCGGGTGATCGGTCTTGGGGAAGAGTGGAAGAAAGCCGGCCGCACCGAGCGGATTCGGTGGGGGTTGGTCACAATCACGGGCAACGTGCTGAGCGACGTGCAGGTGAATATCCATCTGAAAGATTGCCGAGGCGTCGTTGTGACGGGAAACACCGCCTGGCGCGCCTACGAGCAGAACCTGCTGGTGGAACGGTGTTCCAACGTGGTCATCGGGCCGAACAATTTCGGACGTCGCAGCGTTCGTTTCGATCTCGGCGGTAGCCACTCGGCCACTAACGCGCTGGTGCTGCGAGAGTGTCGCGACAGCACTCTGAACGGACTGCACGTGACGCACGTCTGGGGCGCCCAGGCCGGTTTGCTCCTGGAAAACTGTCGTCGCGTCAACGTGACGAACTGTACGATCCTGGACTGTGACCGCGTCGGGCTATGGCTGAAGGAGGTGAAGGACAGCCGTGTCTCCGGCTGCTTGATCCGGGATGACCGGTCCGAGTCCCAATCATTGCCGCTGCGACTCACTGGCGGTTCGGGGAACATGATTGTCGGCAATTTGCTAGACGGTCCTCCGGTCATCGAGGGGAATGGCTCGCTGGTCGAGAGGAACTTTTGGCGCGAAAAGACTTCATCGCCCTCGTCGCGGCCGTCCCCAACCGGCGCTAAGTGAACACGTGGCGATTCATTCGGGTCGGGAGATTTGCGATCTTGTGCATGAGTTGGTGCGCCGATCGGGCCGCAATGAGGCTCAGCAAGGGATGGCCGTCAGATCGCCAGTCTTACTGCGAGGGCTGCCCGTTGATGTCTCTGCCCTTCACTTTGCCCGGCACGTGCGACGCGGTTCCTCCGCGCCTCTTGCTGCGCGCTTGGGGTTTCTTACCCAGATGGGTAAGGCCCACGCCTCCGATTTGCTTTTGTCCCTGGGCGTGTTTGAATCGAGGCGGTCGCGGTGTGCCGGAAACAGATACAAGCCTCCCCACCGAACCTCATCCGCCCAGCGGATTGATCAGCGGCAATGCGGCCGTCGGAGTTTCGTGGGGAGACGGCGCTGTGTTCTCCTGGTCGGACGACGGATCGAGAAGTTCCTGGAACCGATTGTCCCGTTTTAGAACGGGAAACTGCTTCAGCAACGCGGCAATCCACTTTGGATCGATTCCGCCATCCAAAGCCTTCCGGCAACTGCTGAAAGTCAAACGGACGCTGCGATCTCGGACCGTGTCGTCGTCACAGTAAGTAGCGGTCATGGCGCCGAACAAAGCGCCATCCCAAGCCAAGTCGCCTGTCAACGGATTGTGCCGCCGTGCTTCGATCAGCAACGTACGGTCAGGAGGCCGTTTGGCTCGCGCCGCCACCGCCAGCTCGACCTTCAACATGTTTCTGTGCAGCTCGCCGGTCTTCGGAGAAAGGCGAAGCCCCTCAAGCAGGGACTGCTTCGCTTTGGCCAAGTCACCCATTTGTAGATAGCAGTAGCCGAGGTTGTTGAATACGGCCGCGGTAGCCATTCCTTGGCGGATAGCCAGTTCGTTCTGCTCGATGGCCTGACGGAACACGGCGGGAATCGGTTGGCTGCGGCAGTTGTAGTAGGCGAGCCAAGCCAAAGCCCGAGCATCTTGAATCGGCTCTCCTGACCTCCAAG
>JAADHY010000487.1 GCA_013151585.1 Planctomycetota bacterium | reverse complement strand
CACCAGAAATCTATCGCCTCATGTCGATTCTATCAAGACTATATCGCCATAATCGGCCGACAAGCATTGGACCTGTTGGCACCATGTTTTTACGCCGTCTGGCCCGCGCCGTGCAAAAAACCCGGGATTCCCGCCCCCGCGCCCCAAAAACCGCCGCCAAACTGTAGAAAACGGGCCTGACACGTTGCCGGACGGGGCGGTTCGGCTCGCTGGTGTCCGGCTGCCAGCAATATGGCCGCACGCGGCCATATTCTCCTGGCGCGGTCGCGCAAAAGGCGTAGACGTTCTCAAAAGCACAATTGCGCCTGCACCGACGCGTGGATTCACTTTCCACGCGTTGCAGGACAGCGTAAGCTGACAAACGACACTTCAGGCTCCAGGAAGCGACCGTGATGCTGCGTTTCTGCGTCTTTCCGCGAGCGCGATCAGCATTCAGTTTGAGTCCCAAGAAAGGCGACGCGGAGAAAGGACAAGCTGTGAGCTCCGAACCACGGGATGAAAACGCCTTGAATGCGGAGCTGCCCGTCGGGGCTCGGATTGCGGGGTTCGAGATTCTGAAGTTCCTGGGCGGCGGGACGGAATCGCGGGTCTATTTGGCGCGCGAGTTGGCCGTCGATCGGCTCGTCACGTTGAAGATCTCCGCGTCCGCAGCGCACGAAGCGTACAACCTGGCGGCTCTGGACCACGAGAATATCGTGCGTCTGCACACGCAGGTGGAACTCGGACGGTACCGGCTGCTGGTCATGCAGTTTGTTCCGGCGGTCCCGCTGGCCCAGGTGCTGGAACATCTGAGTCAACGATCGCGGGATCAATGGAGAAGCCAAGACATTCAGCAGTTTCTCCGCGAGGCTGTTGCTGGGTTTGCCCCTTTCGTCGACACGCTGCCCAGCGTGCCAATGACGACGGAGAGGTTTGAGCGTTTGGCTGGTCGCATGGTCTTGCAGGTGGCGCGGGCCTTGGCCTACGCCCACTCGCGCGGCGTATTGCACCGGGATATCAAGCCGGAAAACATCTTAGTGACATCGGATGGGCGGGTGTTGCTCACGGATTTCAACGTGGCCGTTCGTCTGACCCCGGACGCAGACCAGCGCACGCAAATCGTGGGCGGAACGCTGGCCTACATGTCGCCCGAACACTTGGCTTCGCTGGCATGGCTGAGCGATGTCGAAACGGCGGGGAAAGACATCGGGCCGGTCGACGCGGCGTCGGATCTTTACTCGCTCGGGATCGTCTTTTTCGAGCTCTTGACCGGCTACCGCCCGTTTCCGCTGCCCGAAGCGACCGGAACGACGGCTGCGACCTGCCGAGCCCTGCTCGCCGAGCGACTGAAGGGACCTCCGCCTTTTCCTGCGACCGGGCTGAAGCTTCCAACCGTGTTGCAATCGATTGTCGCCAAGTGTTTGAATCCGCGCCGCGACGGACATTCTGCTCGCTACCGCACCGCCGACGAATTGGTCGAAGATCTGGAGCGGTTTCTAGCGGACCAGCCGCCTCGCCATGCTGCGGACGGTCCGTGGTCAGAGCGGGCGGCCCGATTCGTCCGTCGCCATCGGTTTGCATGCTCGGTCGGGCTGAGCTTGGCCCTGGCCATCACCTTTGCGTGGGGCGCGTGGGCGTATCACGTTGCGAAGCGACTGAATCGGATCGAGCGCGACGTTGCCTCCCGGCTCGCCGCCGCGGTCCGGTCCGACGCGGAGATTCCGGAACCGGCGATGATCCAATTGGAGTCGGAGCTCGAAGGTTTGAGCCGGATCTCGTTGTTTCCTGACGTGGGCGAACGGCGAGCCCGATTGTTTCACGATTTCGGACTGCTATGCGTGGAAACGGAACGACCGGAACGGGCCGCCGAATGGTTCCGTCGCGCCATTGCGGAAGATGGGACGTTGGCTGAGGCGTACAACAACCTGGGCGTCGTGTACTTTCAATTGCGACAGTACGAGGCCGCGTTAAGCGCGCTGGATCAAGCAATCACCTTGGGTTATCGCACTGCGGACGCCTTTGCGAACCGGGGCGCGGCGCGCGCTGCGCTGGGAGACTTGCCAGGCAGCCTGCAAGACTTGGACCACGCGTTAGTCCTCGATCCGAATCATGCTGCAGCTCAGCGTAACCGAGATCTCGTGAAAAAGCTGCTGGAAGAGCGTCAGTAACCTGGTTCGGTCAGGCCGACGGTTGGCCCGGTATACATGGACGCCGGGTTGAGGCGCAGGACCGTTTTGAACTGCGACGGTGAGCGCTGATGACGTGACGCCAGCCAGCCGGTGGTGGCTGCGACAGCGGCGGCCCCGATGGCCATCTGAGAAAGTCGGTCCTCCAGCCACGACGGCTCCTGTGAGTCCGAATCACCCGAGTTTTCGGTGCGTGCGAGATTCACGAGCGTCAACACCGCCCGTCGGGCGAACTCCGAATTGATCAGCTCCTTCGCATGATCCGGCTGGGAGCCTTCGGCGGTCGTGTCAGTGGTTGCGGGCTGGGTCGGCTTTTGACGAGACGCGGGCCGTGCGTCGGTCTTGCGTCGTCGCAAACCGCGTGGGAATCGGCGTTGGGATCGCGAGCGAAACGCTCCCGAGTCGTCGTCGGTCGGCTCGTCGAGTCCGGGAAGCGGCGGGCTGGGATGGAAGGGTCTGCTGAGCGACAAAACGACCAAACCTGCGCTGAAAGTGGCGCAGACGGGATTCAACGTCAGCGGGACGTCGTCCTGGCTTGTCGGGGGCGTTGTTGACTGGTCGGACTGGCCGGATTCGGTCAGCGAGCTGTCGCTTCCTTGGCGGCCAGACAGGACGAAATCTCCGCCATCCTGCGGCGACTCGGAGGAACCACCCGTTTCAGAGGGCAAAAACAGTTCTTCTTCGACCGAATTCCACAGCGCGGGATCATCGAGCGGCTCAACCGGGGCAGGATCCTGGGAGGACGTGGTCTGGATGTTTGGAGTTGTTGCCGCGATTTCCCGATCGGACGGGCCATCGTCGACCTGATCTTGGCTTTTTGCCGACTCGTCCGTCTCGGTGTCCACCGTGTCGTTGGCATCTGACTCATCGTCCGCTTCGTCCTTCTCTCCGCCCGAATCGTTTTCAGGATCGTTCCGGTCCACGCGGCGCACCGATTCGGGCCCTACCAGCTCGGAGGCCAACTCGTCGGACCCGTCCTTCGCCATGTTTGTTGGGCCTCTTGGATCTGTTGGTCCGTCCGGGTTGGTCAGTCGTTGACCGTCCGGCTCATTCCCAGGAATCGGCCGAT
>JAADHY010000441.1 GCA_013151585.1 Planctomycetota bacterium | reverse complement strand
GACGCTGATGGATAACGACCAATGGCAACGCTACTGGGCAACCCAAAACGCCACCAGCACTTAAGCCCGCCAAAAAATCTGGCCACGCCCCGCGGCCTGGCGTGGGCGCATTCCTGTTGCCGAAAGGCTATCCGAGAATTAGAATCCGCTGCCTGTCTGGTTCAGGGCCCTTCGAAGGCATCGCTCCAGCGAGACGAACAACTCGGCAGGAGCCCGGATCATTCACGAATCGGGGGCATCGGAAACACAACGCAAGACAATCAAGTCCCCCAAAGCGTGAACGGTGATTACACTTTTCAAGTACCGGACCGACGCGTTCTGTGACGCCCATCCAAACCGGCGCTCCTTCGCGGCCACGATACGGCATGGCGTTCCGGCGAACCGTTGATACAGGATACCAACGACAGAGCCTTTGGCCGATGTCTTCGTGGGTCGGGATGCGCATCACGCGTGCCGGTCGGACGTTCGTAAGTTGTTTGGTTCTTTTCGGGTATAGAGCAAGCGGGATGCTGGCTCTCCGTAAGGGGGATTCACGAGTCCGCAGGCGAGCCGGTTCGATCTTAATTCATCTGACGGGAAGGCAGTTCGTTCGGTGAAATTCTGTCCGATTCGCATTCGAGACCTCTACCGTTCCGGACATCTGGCGGTTTCGATCGAGATTTTCCCGCCGAAGACGACGCAAGGCGATGCTACGCTGCTGAACACACTGGAGCGGCTCGCGCGGTTCCGGCCGGGGTTCATTTCTTGCACGTACGGGGCGGGCGGGACGACCCGAGAGCGCACCATTGAGCTGTGTGTGCAGATTCAAGAAAAGTACCACGTGACGGCGACGGCCCATCTGAGCTGCGTCGGGGCTACGCGCGAGCAATTGGCCCAGTGGGTCGCGGAGGCGGTTGCTGTCGGAATCCGAAACGTCATGGCGCTGCGCGGCGACCCGCCTCAAGGCGAACGGGTTTTCCGGCCGGTGCCCGGTGGACTGGCTCACGCGAACGAGCTCGTCGCGTTGATCCGAGCGGCGTATCCCGACCTGGGGATTGGCGTGGCCGGCTACCCGGAGACTCATAAGGAAGCCCCCGATCCGCAGACCGACTTGGAGAATCTGAAGCGCAAAGTCGAAGCCGGCGCCGATGCCGTGTTCACTCAGTTGTTTTACGTCAACGAGCGGTTTTTCGAGTTTCGGGAGCGGTACGAGCGCGCCGGCATTTCCGTACCGCTCATTCCCGGTATCATGCCGATCACCGAGTTCAGCCGAATCCGACGGATTTCGGATTTGTGTGGAGCCCAATTTCCCGAAAAGCTCGCTCGACGGCTTGAGGCCAACCAACACGACCGAGCGGCTCAGTTCGAGATCGGCGTGGAGCACGCCATCGAACAGTGCCGCGAGTTGGTCGAGGCTGGTGTGCCGGGCATCCATTTTTACGTGCTGAACCGGTCGCGAGCGTGCGAGCGGATTCTCGAGGCGCTGGGCGTGGGCCCCACGGGCGAGCAGACTCCGACGGAGTGAAATATCACAGCCCTGGACAAACGGAGCGCGCCCCGACGCAAGGCTTGGTCGGATTGCCATTTGGCGTCGCCCGTAAGGCCGACTGCAAGGGCGTTGTCCCTGTGGTGCTGCCCATTTCAGCCAGAAGAGCGAAGACTTCTGCAGAAGGCGAAGAACTCGTATTTGCGCCTTGCGCGACTCCCGTCGCGCGCCGTCTTTCGGACCGATCGCCGACGGGACATTGACATGACGCCCGCCGCGGTGTAATCGTGGCTCGGCGTTTTTTCTTGGAGCAAACGGGCGTCATTGCGAGTTGACTTCTTGCACGACATGGATACAGAACGATGAAAAGCACGCGAAACGTATCGCGAGTGGTCAATGTGGCGGTGGCCGCTCTTTCCCTCTGGGCCCTGCAGGGAAATGTGACAGCAGGCGATGTGGAATTGCTCGGGCATTGGACGCTGTCGAACGATGCCCGGGACGTCTCCGGGCACGGTCTTCACGGACACAACCACCATGTTTCGTTCGGCGCGGGTGGAGCGGGCGACCAGCCTGCCCGCGCGGGCGTCTTCGACGGACGGTCCAGCTATATTGAGGTTCCTCACAACCACCTGATGCAGATCGGCACAGACGACTTCTCCATCTCACTCTGGGTTCATACAGAGGAGACCCTGGACGACGTCCTAGGAGATTTGGTGAGCCAGTATGATCCGCAGACGCGGACCGGCTTTGTTTTGAGCATCAAGCATAACGTCGGCGGCACGACCAGCCAGGCCAACTATCGCCATGTCGAGTTCGGAATCGACAACGGAAAGGTCGAGCAACCCTGGACCGACTGCGGGCGACTGGGCAACGCCGTGTTAGTCTATTCTTTAGCCGTTTATGACGGTGCGCTATTCGCCGGAACTTGTGTCCCCGGCCGGGACGAAGCGGGACGGGTCTTCCGCTACGCGGGCGACAAAAGGTGGATCGACTGCGGAGCGCCGGACCGCTGCAACGCGGTGTCTGCCTTGGCTGTTTATAACGGCAAGCTGTACGCGGCGGTTTCGAAATATCGGCTGCGCGGTTCGTCGCTGAGCGAGTCGGAGAACCCGCACACCGGTGGCCGAGTCTATCGCTATGAGGGCGGACGGCGATGGACTCATGTGGGAACTTTGCCTCGCGTGGAGGCGATCAACGGGATGGTCGTGTATCGCGGCAAATTGTATGCGTCGTCGATGTATGCGCCGGCTGGTTTGTTTCGGTTTGAGGGCGGTAAGCACTGGACTGACTGCGGGAGTCCCGGCGGCAAGCGAGTCGAAGCGCTTTGCGTTTTCAACGGAGAACTGTTCGCCACCGGCTACGACGAAGGAGCGGTGTACCGTTATGATGGCCGAGAATGGAGGCACGCTGGCCGGCTCGGCGACAACACCCAGACCTATTCCTTCGCCGTGCACTACGGCCGCCTTTATGTGGGAACGTGGCGATCAGGCCGAGTCTATCGCTGGGCGGGAGGCAATCGTTGGGAAGACATGGGCCGTCTGGGCCAGGAATTGGAGGTGATGGGCATGGCGGTCTATAACGGCAAACTGTACGCCGGAACGTTGCCGTTGGCCGAAGTGTATCGGTTCGATGAACCGGGCCGCTGGTCCCAAACGGGCCGAGTTGACTTCACGCCCGATGTGCGTTATCGCCGGGCCTGGACAATGGCCGTTTTCGACGGCAAGCTGGTCGTGGGGACGCTTCCGTCTGGGCGGGTGTGGTCGTTCGAGGCG
>JAADHY010000150.1 GCA_013151585.1 Planctomycetota bacterium | reverse complement strand
TTTTCGTTCAGTGGCCTTCTGCAAGTCAGTCAGTCCAGGGGAGACCTCGCCTCAAGGATTTTGCCGTGATGGTCAGCGCCGGGTGTCCGAATTGCGGCGAGCCTCATGATGTGGGAGACGAAGGTCTGGGCTCGCGCCCCCGTTGTCGGCGGTGCGGCGCCGCATTGACGTTGTCGGCTTCGACCGACGACGCCGGAGCGCCGACGATCGATGGTGGTGCTGGCGGCGAACCGCCGGACAGGGCGGCGAGCGAGGGTGCCGACGCAGGCCGGCGGTCGGAACGATCGAGAGGCGGCGGCCGCGAGCAGATGCCGAAGAAACTGGGCCATTATGTGATCCAGCGCAAGCTTGGTGCCGGAGCAGCCATGGGCGTGGTGTATCTGGGCCGGGATCCCGTGTTGGAGCGCGAGGTGGCCATCAAGGTCCTGCCGGCCGGTTGGGCAGGCGACAAAGAACGTTTGAGACGTTTCTTGCGCGAGGCCAAGTCTGCAGCGCGACTGAACCACCCAAACGTTGCAGACGTTTATCAGGTTTGTCGCCTGCCCAACCGGCCGGCAGGACCTTGATGGCCACCTCGCGCTCCAACACGGGATCCCGGCCCAGATACACCACGCCCATGGCTTGGCGCGAGGCCACCCGTGCGATTCGTGATGCCGCGGCGGGGCTGGCGGCCGCCCACGCGGCGGGCCTGGTGCATCGCGATATCAAGCCGGCCAATCTGATTCGAACCAAGGACGGGGTAACCAAGATTGTGGACTTCGGATTGGCGCGCGACCAGCAGGCCGACACGCAGCTGACGCAACAGGGGCTCCTGCTGGGGACGCCCGCCTACATGGCGCCGGAGCAGTGGACCGGCGGCCCCATCGACAATCGCACCGATCTTTACGCACTGACCTGCACGTACTACCACCTCCTGACCGGACATCTGCCCTTCGAGGCGTCGTCGCTTCCGGCGTTGGGCTACCAGCACCGCCACGAACCGTTTCCCGATCCGCGCACGCACGAGCCGGAGTTGCCGGATGCAATATGCCGAATCCTGGCTCGCGGTTCGGCCAAGGAGCCGTCGGAGCGTTTTCAGAACGCGGAGGAGCTGGTATCGGAGCTGGAAGCTGTGCTTGCGAGTGCCGGATCTGCGGCGACCGGTTCCTTCTCACAGCCGGTGCGTGCTGCGGCGGACGCCGACCCGCCGCCGGTGCAAGAGGCTGTTTCCAACGACACAAGGGATTTTCACCTGTCCACCCCGGTAGCTCGAACGGTGATGCCGAAGCGGCGGCTCGCGCGCTGGTTGTCCGTGTGCCTGCCAGCCAGTGTCGCAGCCGTGCTGATCCTATTGTTCGTGTTGGGCTCCGCGCCGATGTTCTCAAGAAGGAGCAATCGGGGCGTCGCCGGACCAGACCGACAGACATCCGGAAAAGACGAAGGCCGTGTACGGTCGGGTGCCGGGGCCAAACCTCCTTTGCTGGTGGCGCCATTCGACGCACAGACAGCCCAGCGGGCTCAGCAGCGCTGGGCGGAGTATCTGGGAACCGAACTCACCGTGACAAACTCGATCGGGATGCAGTTGATTCTGATTCCGCCCGGTGAATTCATGATGGGATCGCCGGCTTCCGATGCTTGGGCCGGCGACGACGAGAAGCCGCGCCACAAGGTTTGGATCACTCAACCGTTTTATTTGGGAGTGACCGAGGTGACACAGGCTCAGTGGGCAAGCGTGATGGACACATGCCCTTGGCAAGGCGAGGAGAACGTAAAGGAGGGCCCCGAGTATCCGGCAACGTACATGACCTGGAAAGGCGCGTTGGAGTTTTGCAAGCGTTTGAGCGTGAAGGAGGGCAAGGCGTACCGCCTTCCGACGGAAGCGGAATGGGAATATGCGTGCCGTGCGGGCACAACGACGTCGTACAGTTTTGGAAACGACGCCTCGGAGCTGGAACACTATGCCTGGTTCGCCGACAATGCGGCTCTCGTTGGCGAGGAGCACGCGCATCGGGTGGGGCGAAAGCGGCCGAATGCATTTGGCTTGCACGACATGCATGGCAATCTCTGGGAGTGGTGTTCGGACGGGTACGCCAAGAAGTATTACGCTTCCTCGCGACTGGCCGATCCGGGAGGCCCAAGCTCACGGTGCCGGATGCGCGTGAGGCGAGGCGGAAGCTGGACCCGGTCGGCGGCGGACTGCCGGTCGGCAAACCGCAGCGGTCGCCGGCCGACAATTCGTTTCAGCGGCCAAGGTTTTCGTGTGGTCCAAGTTCCGTGAGCGAGCCGGCAGTGGACGGGGAGCCGAGTTGGCGAGCAGCCCGAGTCCAGCAAGACGCTTCACGCCCCTTCCCTGCGCCGGTCAGACAAGACAGGGCGTCTTACCGGTGCGCACCAGGGCGCTGATTGGAGCAGCTGACAGGACGGCTTTGCAGGCCCTGCGATTGGCGGGTTCGGCGGGATCGGAGACCAGTGCCGAACAGTTGTGCCAGGGTCTCTCTCGTTGGGCGAAAAGATGCCTGTCTTTTTCTTTCCTGTCCTTTTCGTGGCCGAGCTTGCTCCGAGGGCCGGCCGGTCCCTTCCGGTTCCTCTTGCGGCGTCCTGCGTTCTCAATCGCGTTCCTCCGTGTCAGCCGCGCCGCGGCCGGCCTGTAGTTCGCGGAGCAGTTCGACGATTTCCCGTACCTCCTGATGGTTGCCGGCGGCCCGGGCTTTTCCCAGTTGGCGCCGGAGGGTCCTGATGCGCTGCTTGATCCGGCCGCCCTCCTGTTCCGTTGCATCAGCGAGCAGATTCTTTATGGCCTGCCGGATCTCTTCGGCTTCCGCCAGATCGCCCGCTCTGCGAGCTTCATGGAGCCGCCGCCTGAGGGCCTCGACCCGTTTGGCCACCCTGGGGCGCTGCATAACCCTCGTGCCGCGGTCGCTGATCGCATAGCAGCGCATGGCAAAGTCCTCGAAGGCCCCAGGACCGCCGGCATGACAGATGTAGAGGGTGCCTTGAGCGTCGATGGCCGGACGGATGTCGAACTCGCCCCCAACGTCCAGCCGCCACTTGAGCGTCCCATCCGCATTGACGGCATAGACGACGCCGGTATCGGCGCCGAAATAGACCGTGCCGTCCGCGCCCACGATGGGCGAGCAGTCGCTGCCCCAAGGCAAGCCGCGCTGCCGACCATGGAAGTGCCAGTCCGGGAAGTAAGTCCGGTAGGACCATTTAAGCCGCCCTTCGGGGCTGACGGCGTGCAGGCCGGTGGGCGGGCCGGCAACAGGAGCGTCGATGTTCCAGCCGGTCACGTAGATGGTGCCGTCGTCGGCCACGGCGGGCGTGGACTCGCACCACCCGACGCGAAGGGACCACTTCTCCGTGCCGTCCGGGTTGAGAGCATAAAGCCTGTGGGCATCCGGCTTGCGCTGGTCCCAGCCGGGACCGGCCAGGTAGATCGTACCGTCGCGGCCGACGGCCGGCGCGGCGTGAGCGGGCGTCGCGACATCGAAGGTCCATTTCAGGGAGCCGTCTTGCGCGTCAACCGCTCTGAGTCGGTCGCCTCCGACGTAGATCGTGCCGTCTGGAGCAATCGCCGGGGAACACAACGATCCGGAATCGGTCAATAGGACGGACCATTTGCCGCGCCCGCGAGGATCGACTGCGTAGAACCGGCACTCGGCCCGTCGCGACGGGCCGCGGATCGTGCCGAAATACAGCGTGCCGTCGCGCCCGAGCTTGATCTGGGGCACGATGTCCGCGCGCCCGACCGAGAAGGTCCACTTCACCTTGCCCCCGGGCGTCAGGGCGTA
>JAADHY010000031.1 GCA_013151585.1 Planctomycetota bacterium | reverse complement strand
GCCAGCGCGATTTTCCAATGGGCCGGCCATCCAAAGACGAAACCGACACCGCGGCGAACTGAGTCTGCACAGCGATGCGCACGCCGTCCAAATCTTGCGGCCCGGCCTGTGGGACATCGTTTATCAGAGTCCGCGGTGCGGATCGATGCAGAAGAAGTGGAACAAGGATTGCCGTTGCGTTTGACCACGTCGTCGGGCTGGTCACGGTCGACGTCCGCGGAGCGAAAGGATTCGCCATCGCGGGAAAGGATAGCAAGTTCGTATGGGCGAAGGCGCGGATCGTGGCCAAAAATCAAGTCGAAGTGTGGAGCGACACGGTTTCCGATCCTGTGGCCGTGCGCTACGCCTGGGCCGATAATCCGGTCTGCAACCTCTACAGCCGCGAGCGTCTGCCCGTGACACCCTTCCGCACCGACGACTGGCCGGGCATCACGGCCGAGAACAAGTAACAGTGCGTTGACAGCCCGCAGACGCGCGGATCGGCGCTGTTACCGCATAACCCAGCCGCAAAACGAAGCCCGCATTCGGCCTTGAAGGCGGACTTCTGTTCTTTCCGCCGACCCAGACTTTCCTACGAAGTCGTGCTCGAGCCGCCGTGACACCTGACGCGTTATGCCTCCAACCCTCTCCTCTGGCAATAGCGTGCAGCTTGCCCCTTCGCCCGGAGCATGAACTTTGCCAACCGCCTCCCCGGAAGCACCCACGCGGTAACCGCCACAATGGATTCGCGCCGATTTGCGGACCAACAGAAAGCAAAAGTCATGAACGGCCAGCGTGACCCGGGGGCCCCGCGTCACCATTGGGACGTGGATTGACGTCTATGGTCATTGCCGGCACCACTTCTTCGATCCGGGGTGCTGAGAAGCATTGGAGATAAAGCTGCGTCATGCTGGCATCCCGCCCCAACGCGAGAAGCCACTGGCCAGCGCGTACCGCGCCACTCGACTGAGCAGCACATAGAAATCCGATTTCCTTTCCCCGGGAGCGAAGACACAACTGCGATCAATTGTATTCACACTTGCACCTAACGTGAGCTGGTGTATTCTTGATTGCAAGTGGGCTCGGATGGCGTTCGAAGGAGTTCATTTGCCAAAAGAACCTGGCAGTTCCGTTTCATGCAGCCGGAAGGTTGGAGCCGGGAGCGGGGCGCTGGCAGCAATTCGAGACCGCTTTGCCGTGTGGATCAGATCGTGTCGCTGAGAGTGCCGCCATGCTCGAAGGTTGCGAAACGCTCGCAGAGTGCGAAAAGCGCTTAGCCCCCGCGATCCACGAAGTGAATCTGCTGGGCGATCTCGGTCTATCGGAAGACGATTGCTTGCACCTGGCCCAACTAGTGCGAGAAAGGCTTGAAGAGGGCCGGTCGGACGCGGCGGTCTATCTGGAATCGCATGCGCCCACATGCCTAGCCTGCTTTCTGGTTGCCACGGCCATCAGCGGCTATCAAGAGGGCAGCTACTGGCCGCAGGTGGCCGAAAGTGTGGGAGTGCACGATCCAAACTGGCACAACCGCTGGGGCCGGTTCTTCCTGAAATACCTTCGGTCGCGAGGTCTCCCGTTCATTGAGCTGCCCGACGCACAGCCTTATTTGTCCAACATCTTGTTGCACAGCGGCATTCCTAACCACTGTCTTCCGGAGTTCTTTGACAAGGTCCTTGAGCCGTTCGTCCGTCGCACTGTGAACGATCCTTGTGATCCGGCAGAGATCCGGTATTGGCTGCGAATCTACCGAAGAGAGAACGATGAACGACTCGGGGCCGAAACGGACTTGGCCGAACTGAAAAATACGGAACGCGAACTTCGGGCGCGGTGCGGCCTTTTGCAGAGTGCGTGTGAGCTCTACGACCAATTCGTGGAGCTCTGGCAATTAGAGCCGAATGCGGGCCAAGCCCTGGCAGTGCGAGGCTTGCCCGCAGATTGTCAACACGTACTTGAAGAAAACCGCCGCCGGCTCGAACACATCGAGAGGGAACTTCGGAAGCTTACGGAACAGCAGGTACAGGAGAAAGAGCGTTTCAAGAACGCAACGGAACGCTCGCACAAAATCCTGAGCCACGAGCAGATTATCGGTGAGCTGGCGGCAGGAGTGTCTGAGTGGGTTCGGCAGCAGGAGCAATGGAAGGACCTCAAAGCACAGGAAGCAGAACTCCTCGCCAACGTGCATCAGGTATGGGCACAGATTTCGTTTGAGCGGTGGCAAGACGAGTTGGGTGATGAGCTCATCAAGCTGCATTTGGACCATGTGTTGGAAGATTTGGCAGCGATTGAACGGTTTTCCACCTCGTGCTCTGAATTGCTGGTGCCCGCCGGGGACAGCCCAACGCGAAACCCGCGCGCTGTTGCGTGGCTGAGGCTCCTCGTAGGGACCGTGGGCGTCGCGATCATGGTGGCCGGGATCTTGCTGTCCGCGTTGCCAGTAATTGCGAGCGTGGCTACAGGCCTTGCGATTTTGCTGGCGGCTTTGACCGCACCGTCGTTTTTCAAACGAGCCGCCACTCCGAGTCAAGAGGTCCGGTGCGCGGACGATGATGCGGTAGAAGGAATCGGGGACGCTCAGCAATTGCAGGAATGTCGGTCGCGCGTCGAAGCTTTAGTCGGCGATTTGCCTATTGATTTGGAACTAGTCGCGACCCAGCCACAATTGTTAGCAACGGCTTTTTCTGAAATTGCAGCTCGTTATACGGACCTATCCAGCCGCGTTCGGCCGGCCCTTCGTCGCATCGAAGAGTGGTTGCGTGATTATGCGAAGCGTTTGGACGAGTTGGGCAGCGAGCTCGGAGTTCCATCCTATTTGGACGCTGAACAGCGCGTGCAGCAACTTGATCGGCTTTTACAAACTGCCCGCGAGCAGCAAACGCATGCGAGTAAGGCAAGAGCGAGCTTGGTCGAGCTTGCGGACCGACAGAACAAACTTCAGTCGGAGCGAGATTTGCTCGAGAAGCTGACCCAGGATATCGAAGACGTGCTACGATCACTTGGTGATGGAAGCGGGGAAGCGGGTCTGACGCGTCTAGAGCAAATTCGCTGTCGTGCTGCTCAGGCCGCCGCACGAAAAGCGGAATTGCGGAAACAGTACCCGCAACTGGACGAAATAGAAAGGGAAATGCATCTGGCCCGCCGCCACGCCGGGAAGAAAACAATCGAAGAGCAGTACGAACGAGCTCGCCGTGAGCTACTCGCCGTGCGGGAGCGGATACAGGAATGCCAACGCAAGCTGGCGAGCCGACCGGTCGTCTTTGGTGGTGTGGACGAGCCAATTCGGCGGTACCTGTTTTACGGCGGCGAGTCGGCCGAGCGATTCTTTTTCCGTGCGGTCCGGTTGATGGACACGGCGATTCGGGAACAGCGCATCCTGAGCCGCGCCGAGTCCGGGTTGCCGAACCGCGTTGTCGACCGCTTCAGGCAGTGGTGGGAAGCCCGCCGAGAAGAACTTGCATCGGACAAGGAGGAAACCGCAGAGGCGGCGGTCCGGTTCCGTGTGCCTGTCATTCTCCTCGATGCCCGCCAGAGAGAAGTGACGGCGAAGGTTCCTTCTCAACGGCTCCCAGTGGAACATGTCAGGGAAAAGGTCGAATTCGTTTTTTTCGGAGCAAACAGAGACGCTGGCGAGCGCCGTTTGCCGCTCCGGGCCTATGATGTCGGGT
>JAADHY010000566.1 GCA_013151585.1 Planctomycetota bacterium | reverse complement strand
AGCCGGTTTCCGGATCGAGTCGGACCAGCTTGATGCCGCTCCAAAACGATCCGAACGCCAGCCATGGCTGCTCGCCGTCGAATGCGACACTTGGATCGATCGCGTTGAAATCATCTTTGCCTGGGCGCGACGTAATCACCGGACCGCGGTCGACCCACTCATAGCGATCGTCCGCCGGGTCCAACGTCCGGTTCGTAGCCAGGCCGATGCACGAGCGGTTCTTGCCGAACGTGGAGACCGAGTAGTAAAGATGGTACTGGCCGTTGAAGAAACTGATATCCGGTGCCCAAAGGGCTCGCACGCCGGGCACCGCTTTCTTTGCCCATGCGGGAATCTCTTCAAACACTTCGCCTACATACTCCCAGCGCATCAGGTCCTTCGAACGGCGAATCTGGATGCCACCCAACGTCGAGAACACGTAATACCAGCCGCCCGCCTTGACAATGCACGGATCATGGACCCGCCGGATGTCCCCTTCTTGGGCCGCATTTGGCGTTGCGAGTCCCATAGCGGCCAAAAGCCAAAGACAGAGCGGAAGCAGCAGCTTGGCCCGACGTGCAACGCGCCGAATCATTCTCATCCTCTTCAGTTGGAAAACAACTACAGCACGTCTAACCCGGCGCGGAACAACCCACGGCCGAATCGCAGCCTTTCCTGGAATCGGTCAAACAGTCGGTAGTGCCCGGCCCGTTCTGGTGTGTTGCAGCCCTCAAAGGGCCGAGCGACCGCCGTCGTAACTCTTCGCTTGATATCACCAAGGGCGTTGTCATTAGAAGTTCGCAATCTAGCATGTGGCAGGGGCTCTTGCACAAGTGCGTTCCGGCCGTGCAGCGAGAACGATGGCCCTCCGTGACGGACATGCCGAGCCCCGCTCTCCGAAGAATCGAAGAATCCCGCACGGCGGAGAACTTCGAGGTTCCGTAAACACTGAGAGCCTGCTGCGGCTAGAGGTCCTCGTGTCCAGTCACGCTTTGCCCCCCAACGAGCGTGCGCCGAACCGACGGTGACTCGGAAGTTTCTAACACGCTGCAAACGTGCAATCTTTCAGATACCATACACTAGTCATACTCCAAATTGGGAGCGAACCCGGATTGTGATCTCGACCAGAAGCATATGGGAGATCCAAAATGCGACCGTCAGTCAGTGAGTCTTCCGCTGCCAGTGCCGACACACGACGAGCGCAACAGCAGGTTCGTTGCAATCGGCGCGAGTTTGTCTTCGGGACGACAGCCGCCGTTCTTGCTGCTGCTTCAACCGGGACTGCGGCAACCGAAGAACCGATCGAGTGGGATAACCCTTATAAGGACATCCGCGGATTCAACTATCAGCCCAGCTACGAAGCGACCGGCTACGCGATTTGGCGCTATTTCCAGCCGGACAAGATCGATGTGGAACTGGGGCGCGGCAAGCGCTACTTCCCGGGCATCAACACAATCCGTCTGTGGCTTTCGGTCGACGCCTTCGTCGTGGACCCAAATGCTTTTGCCGCGAATTTCGAGACGGTTTTGCAACTGCTGGCAAAATACGGTCTGAAAGCCGTACCCACGCTATTCAACAACTGGCACAGTGTGCCGGATTTTGGCGGCATCTCCGAGGAGATGCTCCGCCGGAAGTTCGTCCACGACGGGAAAAAGGGCACCGCTCCGAACTACGTGTTTCGGCCGTACCTGGAAAGGATCGTCGGAGAGCACGCCAAGGACGAGCGCATCTTGCTGTGGGATCTGTGCAACGAGCCACACAACAATCCCAACATCAAGCTGACGCTCGAGTGGCTGACGCACACGTACAAGACGTGCAAAGCCCTTGGGGCAATACAGCCGATCGGCGTCAGCGTTCAGTCGCAGCTCAAGGACGTGGAGGCGATCAGTGATGTGTTTCTGATCCATCCCTACGGCGCCGCGGGACGGCCGTTGGCCCGGTTCGTGGATTTCGCCAAGCAGCGCGGAAAGGGCCTGTTGGCTACCGAGACCTGCATCGGGTCATTGAACGACCGGGCGCGAGCCCGAACGATTGCATCCGATCTGGCAGCGCTCGCCAAGCACGGCATCGGCTTTCTCCCGCACGTGCTTCACGAGAGCCTGGTGGCTGATTGCCACCGCCCCCAATTCGGCGTGGTCCATTCTCCTGGCGCGATGCATTTCATCAATATGGACGGATCGCTGCGCCACGGGCATGACGTTTTCAACAAGTTCTGAGGTCCCCCGGCATGCCGGTCTTTCGCCCGAGGAGAGGGAACGCCCTTCCTATGGTACGTAGGGCAAACGTCTCGTTTGTTTTTCGGACTCGAAGAAACCGCGCGGATTGCTGGGGGCGTTGCACTCAACCCCGCTCACTGCACCGCCTGCTATTTTTCGCCCGGACGCAGCCAGAACGGGTATTTGTCGAAGACATCCCCATCGCCCAGCACTCGAGGATCGCCTGTTCTGCGGAGATGCTCCATCAAGCGGCTCGCCAGTTCATGCTTCGTCTGGGCAAAGGCCGGGTCGCCCGCGACATTATGGATTTGATCCGGGTCTCTGGTGAGGTCATACAGCTCTTCGGCCGGTCGCTGAAGAAAACATAATTTGAACAACGGTGCGATGGCCGGATCGTTGCGATGATCGAGCATGAATGACGCCGTGGGTGACGGATCGATGTCGGCCGTGCCGGGCGGCGTTCCGGTCGGACCGCGATCCGGCCGGAAGTTGCGGATGAACAGGTACTTGTGAGTGCGGATTGCGCGCATCGGGTATCCTCCGCGGTCCGGTCGCGTCACCGAATGGCGTTCACGCCCGGTAATCACATGATCGCGTTTCGAGTCGACCTGTCCGGACTCGTCCGACAGCAACACATCCAGGAAACTCCGACCGGCCATGTCCGATGGTACCTGGACGCCCGCCGCTTCAAGAATCGTGGGCGCGAAATCAACAAAGCTCACGAAATCGTCTACGACGCGCCCGCTGGGCACTCGCGCGGGCCAACGAATCGCCAGCGGCACACGAACGCCCCAGTCATACAAGTTACACTTCGCACGCGGGAAGGGCATGCCGTTGTCGGAGGTGATCAGAACCAGCGTATTCTCACGTTCGCCGGAATCCAGCAACCATTGCATGTGCTGTTGCACTTCGCGATCAAACAAGTCGATCTCGTTCATGTAGTCGAGCAAATCGTTGCGAACTATGTCGGTGTCGGGCAGGAACGAAGGAACTTCAATCTTGGTAAGCCTACGCTGACGATTCTTCGCCGGCCGATGAGGCCGATGCGAATTGGAACTTCCAAACCAGAAACAGAACGGTTTGCCCGCTGGCCGCTGCTTGAGAAATTGGGAGAAATCACGGTACCGCGGCCCGGCAGCGTTGCGCTTGCGATCTCCCGGCCTGCCCGGCCCCCAGCCCTTCCCGCTGTAGCCCACGTGGTAGCCGGCCCTCTCCAGTAGATCGACGAAGCTGACGAACTTCGCCGGCAAGTGTGACCGCTGGATTGCGCCGTGCTCCAACTGCCAGATCGGCCGCCCCGTCAAAAGGGCCGCGCGCGACGGAGCACACTGCGGTGCAGCACAATAGGCATGACGAAACAGAACCCCCTGCCGCGCCACGCGGTCGAACGCTGGCGTGTTGACTGCCAAAGCCCCCGCAAGCGACGTGTAGCACCACGACTGATCATCAGAGATACACAAAAGGAAATTGGGCCGATCGTCGCCAACCTGCCCCGCGCCGCGTATCGGTCCCTCGGCTGTTGCAGGGTTCGCGGCCAGCAACAACGCAAATGGCCAGACTGCCAACGGATTCATTCTTGCCTCCGATTATGCTGAAACACTTTAAGCCACGCGCCGTCGTGCAAAGCTGATTTGTACGCGACCATTTCGGTACGGCACGTCGCTGCGGTCGGGTTCAATGAGCTTCCTGGCGAAGCTGTCGTGCAAAACACACCTCGTAGTCGTCAATTGGTGTTCGGACGTCAAAGAAACTCAAACCGAGACGGCAAGAACCAGCGGCAGGGCGTTCACGTCCGGCCCCAGCACAGGCAAGGGCCTACCACTTTGCCGAAATAATAGAGGCTTTCGTGCCATGTTCCTACGGTCCAAACACTTGAATCTGAAGAGCTGGTTCGTGTCGGCACCAGGGGTCAGATCGTCTTATCCATTTTGCTCTTCGGGAGTCACTGTGAATGGTAGCCTGTGACTATGGCTTGGCCTTTGCGAACCGACGTACCGAACGGCATCTATCACGTCACGGCCCGCGGGCCGGATCGGCTGACCATCGTTCGGGATGATGCGGACCGTGAGAAGTGGACCGAGCTGCTGGCTGCTGGACGGGGCGGCGACTATGGTACGACCACCTTTCCTAGCGCTCACCAGAGCCAACAAGCCGCCGGAAAAGGCGGCGGTGCAACCTTGCGAAATCCTGTGGTCACATTTCTTCACCGCCTGCGCGCGGCTGACGGCGGTGTATCTGTGCCGGTCGCTGACTCGGCGATCGGTTCGTGAGATTAGCAAGTATTTCGGTGGCGTGAACGCCCCAGGCGGTGAGCAACCTCGTGGGCAAGATGGCCCACGCGCGTGAGCGCGACAAAAAGTTCAACCGGCGGCTGGAGGAGCGTGCCGCTGCATGTCTGCACGCATCAGGTTTGCCTCACAGGCGAAGGATACTGCCAACGGGCGGTACGTCAAGGCTTCCGTCGAAGACGTCGAGAGAACTCTGATCGGCCTTGGCGAATGCCCGGCGTCTCGTCTGATTCCACCCTTGACAAAGGGCACACTTCTGCTAATATACCAGCATGTGCTAATACACTAGCACACTGGCATGGGCTCGATATCGTTGGATATTGCTCGAGATGCGCAAGAAACCTCCATTTGACCTGGGCCGCCGCGAACGGCAAATCATGGACGTCGTGTACCGTCTCGGCCAGGCGACAGTGGCCGATGTGTTGGCCGAGTTGCCCGACCCGCCGAGTTATTCCTCGGTTCGGGCGATGCTCGGACTCTTGGAGAGGAAAGGATACCTTCGTCACAAGCGGCTGAAGTTGCAGTATGTCTACTTCCCGACGATCTCTCGCGAAAAGGCGCGAAAGTCAGCCCTGGATCACTTGTTGCGGACTTTCTTCGACGGCTCGCCTGCCCAGGCGGTCGCTGCCCTACTCGATTCGTCGGCCGGCCGACTCTCCAAAGCGGAACTCGACGAAATCGCGGAGTTGATCGAGCAGGCGCGAAAAGAAGGAAGGTAGATCATGGCCTCTTTCCTGTTCCGCGGGTTTTCCGATCAGAGCTCGCTTGCAGACGTGATGGCCGATGTGGCCATTAAAGTGACCGTGATTCTGATCTGTGCCCTGCTGGTCACAGCGGCTTTGAGGCGAGCGTCGGCGGCCACGCGGCACTGTGTCTGGTGCGTGACGATGGTCGCCGTTCTGGCGTTGCCCCTCCTGAATGTCCTGTTGCCGCGGTGGGGACTGCCAATTGGGTGGATGTGTTCTGCAACAGGGGCGGGTGGTTCGGAAACGTTGTCCGGGCGTCTGGCAGGGGGATCGGATTCGCGAGTGTCCCCGTTGTCGCCCGAGTCGCCTGAGGCACTAGACGCCATGCTGACTCAAAGCCCGTCGGCAAAGCGAAAGGTGTCGGGTGCGCCGGCGATCGAGTTCCCTTCCACGCGGAGTGCTGCGGTAGAAACGCGCGCCCCCGGGCCGGCCACCAAGAGGTGGGATGTTGCAAAATGGCTATTGGCCGCCTGGATTCTGGGGTCTGTTGTCGTCGTCGCGGTTCAGATGCGAGGGTTGGTCGGGATGTGGCTCCTCTGCCGCCGGGCTCACACGGTTGTTGAACCCGGTTGGACAACCCTGGCACGCGAGGTGGCCCAAGCAATGCATCTGCGTCGCCCGGTCCGCTTTCTAACCAGTGATCGTGTAGAGATCCCGATGGTCTGGGGCTTCATGCGTCCAGCAGTGCTGTTGCCCAAAGCGGCGCACTTGTGGCCTGCGCCGCGATTCCGCGCAGTGCTGCTGCACGAGTTTTCGCATCTGCGCCGCAATGATCTGCTCGCTCGGCACGTCGCTGGGGTTGCTTGCGCGGTTTACTGGTGGCATCCGCTCGTGTGGATGGCCGCGCGGCGATTGCATCTTGAAGGCGAGAAGGCTTGTGATGACTGCGTGCTCGAGCATGGCGTGCGGGCTTCCGAGTATGCTTCGCACCTGCTGCAAATTGCGCATGTGCTGAGCGCTCGGACCGCCATTTTGTGTTCGGTCGCGCCCATAGCGCAGCGATCGCAGTTGCGAGCCCGGGTCGTGGCCATTCTGGGCACCCGCAACCGTCGTCCGGTGAGGCGTGTTGATGCTTTGGCCATTCTCGCCTTGGCCACCGTGCTGTTCGTACCACTCGCAACGGCGAGCTTGTCAGTCTCGGCCGAAACGATTTCCCCTGCGCTGCGCCAGGATGGGTCTCAAGATCAGGTCGCCTCCGAGAAATCGAAGCCCGATGCACTCGGGGCTACGAGCCTCGACCGGTACGGCGATCCAATCCCCGCCGGTGCCACGGCTGTCCTGGGAACCTTCCGGCTTCGCCACTCGGGCTGGCACAAGGAAATCGCGTTTTCGCCGGATGGCAAGAAGCTCCTCTCTACCACGGCGTTCGGCTTCCGCGTCTGGAAGACGGCCACCGGCGAATTGCTCTGGGACTACACGCGAGAGGCGACCTTCACCAGGCGACCTTTCCAACGTGCTCGCGTCAGCAACGATGGTAGCGTTGTGTGTCTTGCTGGTCCCAGGGATGCAAGATTTGGGAACATCAAGTACTCGATCGTTCTGCTTCGTGCGGCCGGCGGACGGCTGGAATCTCCCCTGGAACTGGAGGAACCGGAGGCGGGACAGTCGTCATGTCTGTGCTTTAGCCCGGATGGAACCCGGTTATTCGTCGGACACGGGAGCGGGGCCATTCATGTTTGGGACGTTCATCAGGCCAAGCTGGTACAGAAGTGCCAGCTTGCTGGAAACAGGGGAGGCATGTCCGCCCTGGAGGTTTCTCCGGATGGGAAGCTGTTGGCGGTAGTTTTCGACAGTGTGTTGTACGTCTGGCCCTGGCGGTCAGGCGGTGAACCGTCGCGGTTGAATCTGGAGGGATTCCGCGGCCGCGCAAGAGGACTTGCGTTCTCTGCCGATGGCAAACGAATCGCGATTGGCCAGGGCGACCCGACTGGGATCCGGGTTTGGGATCTTAAGAGCGGGCGACTGCTTGAGACTCTTGAGGGCCCGCACATGGGCATCTACAAGGGCGGATTCGCGTTCACGGCCGCAGGTGTGCGGCTGGCGATACCGGGGATCGTAGATACGAAGGTCTCGGTGTGGGATATGAGCAGCGGCAGATTGACGCGGCAGTTCAAGACGGATCCCTTCCAGCCCGAGCGCGCCGCCATCTCGCCCGACGGGCAGTGGATCGCTGCGGTTCCGCGTATCGCCTCGCGGATTTGGGTTTGGCACATCGAGACAGGGGCAGAGGTGGCCGAAAGGGCGATCGGGCACGAGGACGCCGTGCGCGATCTCGACTTTTCGCCCGACGGCAGGACAATCGTTACGGCAAGCGATGACGGTACGGTACGGACTTGGCGCACGGACCGTTGCCTCCAGGAGCATGTGTTACGGCATGACTATATTGTCAGAGGGGTCGCCGTGTCTCCGGATGGAAAGTGGATCGCCTCAAACAGCGGCGACGACAGCGTGCGTCTCTGGGATGCGGCGTCTGGCAAGGAAATCCAGCGCTTTCCCGGACACGGCAGACGGAAGGGCGGGCTACGCCCTGTCGCCTTCAGACACGACGGTCGCAGGATCCACACGTGGGGAGATGGCGACATGAAACTGCGAGTTTGGGACCAGAAGGGGAACATGATCCACGAATGGGAGGTTCCCCCGGCTGACGTCCGGGAGCAGCATATGCCGCCAGTTGGCACAAGGCGCTCTCGTGCCGAAACCGTGCCATACCTGTTGCCCTCGACCGACACGGCCCTGGCGAAGTTCTCTCCCGATGGAAACTTGTTCGTGCTCGTACTGCGTCTTGGGGTGTACGTATTCGAGGTCGAAACGGGAAAGCAGGTTCAGATGATCGCTGCTCAGGGGATGTTGCGATCAGCAGCGGTGGCCCCCGACGGCACGACGCTGGCCGTTGCGGAAGATCGAGCGGGAGCTTCGGCGACCGTGATTTCCCTTTACGCACTGACATCGGGGAGGGAAATCTGGGAGCATAACCTACCGGACAAAGGGCCGTCTGTTGTGAGCTTCTCGCCGGACGGAAAGCTGCTTGTTGCGGCGACAAAGCGTCGCGGTGGAAAGATTCAACTTCTGGACGCAGGTACGGGAAAACCGCTGCACACGATCGGCCCGATCCCAGCACAACTGAGCGGGCTATCTTTGCGATTCTCTCCCGACGGCAAAGCGTTGAGTTGCGGAACGGCCGAGGGCGCGGTGCTCGTCTGGTCGTTACCGCGACAGCTCCACCTTCGCTTCTCTGGAGAGAAGCCAGCCAAACCGGAGTAGCCGGCAGAAGGCGGCCTCGGTCGATTTCCGGGGGTTCGCTACGCTCAACCCCGGCCACCCGTCGGTTTTGAAACAGCCTCTTGATACCGAGTCAGCTCCGTCTCACTCGCCTGGGCTGCCGTGGGCGGAGTCCCCGACTAGAATCTGTCGTATGGGAGATGCTGCTGCGGGCATGCATGGCTGAGGAGCTTTCGACGGATTGAGCCGGAGGTGTGAAGATGGCTGGTCGTCGCTCAATGGGGGCGGTTTCGGTGGCTGTAATGCGCTTGGCGACGCTGCTGCTTGTTGAGCCGTCATCCGGGCAACAGCCATTGTCAGACGTGGATGCGCTCTCAGAGATTAGGGCATTCGTTGCCGTTCCCGAGCAAGTTTCAGCGGCCGAGCGTCCGCGGCGTCTTGAAGGTCGTGGAGTCAAAGCGACCGAGCCGGCGTACTCCGTCCACCAAGGTGAACACGGTTTTGTCTTTCGGGTTCAGGGCCAAGTGCCGCACGTGCGCGCGATGCGCTGGAGGAGCTCCGTCGCCCATCGCGACCTGAGCTCGGTGCGGTATTACGTCTTGCGCTACCGCGCCCGCGGGCTGCGGCGGGAGTACAAACCGTTCGCGGTCATCGCTTTGGTCGGACCGGACGCGGCCGGCAAACGGACGACCGTCCCGCTCCTGGATTGTTCGCAGGTTATCAACGACGGCCGCTGGCACGTGGTCGTCGGCAAAGCGGCGTTTTCTGCCAAGGGGGCGAGTATCGAGGTTGAAGTTCGCACTTCGGATTCGCTGGCGTGGCTGGAGATCAGCCGGTGCAGTTTCCATGCGGCGCGGCCCGACGTGCCCGAGGCGTTCGCACACGGGCCGGCAGGCCATGCTTCGCAAAAGGCGTTTCGGTGCATCGACCTAGCGCCACTGTTCAATGATACGTACTCCGCAGCGATCGAGCGCACGCTGAAGAAGCACGGCATGGTCGTCGATGGAGGCTGGGGGTTCTCGGAGAAACGTATCCAGGTGGGACCGGTACCTTTCGTGGTCGAGACGAGCGGGAAGAACATCGTCGTTCCGGCGCGCAACGCCGAGGCGAACGCCGGGACGGTGAAGGTGCTCGGGGTCGAACTGCCCAAGCGGCTTTACTACCGCGTGGCCCGCGACGATCGGATTGTCGTGCCGCTTGGCGCTCGAGCCAGCGAGGTGTGTTTCATCCTGGTTGCCGAGATGCCGCCCACGACGAGACGCTATGCGCTGCCATCAATCCCGACGCAACTGCACGACATCGACGCGTTCGCCGTCCAGTTAATCTACGAAGAGGGCGAACCCGACTGGGCGTTTCCATACTCGATCGCGGACGAAGGCTTCACGATCCAGCGCGTGACGGCTGCTTACGCGGTCCCGACCGATCCGAAGCGAACATTGAAAGCGGTGGCGTTTTGCAACCGATTCGAGCAGGCTGACTTCAACCTGGCGGCCGTTACGCTTAACACCGGGCCCGCTGTGGTGATACCGCCGGCGGTACGCAGCCCGAAGCCGTACCGAGTGAGGGTTGTCGCGGAGCCGAAGCCGGTCAAACCGACGGTGAAGTTCGAGCAGGGCGAATGCGTGATCGCGAACGGGCACTACATGCTCCGTTTGGACACACGGGACGGACTTGCGATCCGCTCGCTAAAACATCTGTGGGCGCCGGAAGCCGAAGTCCGCCTGAACCCGCGGTCGGGGATCGAGGTCGAAGTCGGCGAGAAGCTGCTGACGGGTAAGGACTTTCGGACTCGCATTGTGAGCCGCACCCTCGACACGGTCACCTTCGCCCTGGAATCGACGGACCCGTTGGTTCCTCTGCGACTGAGAGTCACCGCTCGCGCGGACCAGTCGCCGCAACTGTGTTTGCAAGCCAGCGTGAAGAACGCTGGCGATGAGCCGATCCGGGCGGCCATACGCTTCCCCATGCTCGAAGGTCTGGTCATTGGCGATCTAGCTGACACCTGGCTCTACTTTCCGCAATACCGCAATGTGCTCACGAACGAGCCTGGCACTTATTTCGCCGCCAACGACCGGCAGTTCTCGGTCCAATTCTTCGACGTGTTCAACCCCGAAGCAGGTGTGGGCATCGGCCTGTTGACCCATCGACTGGACGATCGCCCGATCGACTACAGCCTGCGCAAGGACGCCGCGGGCGCCACCGCATTCGTACAATACCCGGCCGAATACCATAAGATCGACCCGGGCGACGAGGTCGAGCTGACGGAAACGTGCTTGCTCTTTCACAGCGGCGATTGGCACGCCGCCTTGGCCGCCTACCGCGACTGGGCGCAGAGCTGGTACAAGCCGGTCAAGGCTGGCCGGCTCGACTGGTGGCACAAGGCATTCGCGCTGCGGACACACCTGACGGCGCGAGCCTACCCGTGGGCCGTCCCGATCTTTGACAACGACACCAAGACGTACCGCATCAAGGAGCTTCTGGAAGAAGACAAGAAATACCTCGGGACCGAACCGGACATCGTGCACCTGGTCGGCTGGTGCGACTATGAGAACCGGCACGGCGGCGATTTTCTCGGCGGCGACTACGCTGTCGAAGACTACACCGGCGGACTGGAGACGCTTCGTGCAGCGATCGGAGAGCTGCAACGCCGTGGCATACGAGTGTCCGTCTATTCGATTCCCGACCGGTGTGCGAAGAGCTCGCGTATCGGCCGGCAGCTCGGCCCGCAAATCGCACGCGTTTTGGCCAACGGCCGGCCGCTGCAGGACGAGCACTGCTGGTACGTATGCCTCGGCGCAAAAGCCTGGCAAGACAATTACGTCAAGGCCCTGAAACGAACGTACCGCGAGCTGAAGGTCGATGCGATCTATGTGGACGTCTTCGGTTACACACGCGGGTACGCCTGCTATTCGAAGCGGCACGGGCACGAGGTGCCGCTGAACGTCAACAAGATCTGCCACACACTCATTCGCCGACTGCGTCACGAGCTGCCCGAAGGCGTAGCGATCTGGAGTGAGTTTCAGCTACCGGACGTGAGCACGCAGTTCACGTCGGGAAACATCACCTACTATTTCCTGACGTTGCACGAATACCTGGCCAAGTCCTACGATCAAACCGGCCTCGCCCCGCAGTTTATCCTGCCCGGCCAGAACATCTGCCGGTTTGCGTTTCCACGGCTGAAACAGTTCGGTTTTCCCGTCGGATTCCGCTCGGGCATCGAATCGTACGGCTTGCGGTTCTTGTTCTTCAACGGCGAGGGGCTGTACGACGTGGGCTGGCTGCTGTACGACAGCCGTCAATTGGCCACGGTCCGCCGATGGCTGGCGATCCAGAAGGAGTACGCGGACTGCTTCAGGTCCTCGAACCCGAAGCCGCTTGTTCCGACCGAGGCGGGGCACATTTACGCCAATGAATTCCCTGGCGAAGGCCGGCGGCTTTGGACCTTGTTCAACGGCCGGTTCACCACTTACGAGGGTCCGGTGCTGTCCGTCGAGCATCGCCCCGGTGCCACGTATCGCGACCTCTGGCACGACCGCGACCTGCACCCGCGCATCGCTGGCGGCCGAGCCGTCATCACACTGCGGCTCGATCCACAGGGGCTCGGATGTGTGGTCCAGCGCCTATCGCCCAGCGAGCTCAAGCCGCAGCACGGTCGCTGAGTGTGCTGGGAAGCGGTAGTGGAACTTCGGCAGCGAGACACGGTCCGCCGAGTCCACGATGCGCACGTCGTTCGGATGATCGATGCGGTTGCTGGCCATCAGGTCCGAGGCGGTTAAGGTGCTGACCTGGATCGTCGCATCGCGAGGGCTGGCGGACAGTCCCGACATTTCGATCTCAGCGGTGATCGCATCGGTCGGATGCCGGTTGACGACCTTCAAGATCAGCAAGCCCTTATCCGGATCGCGTGTGGCGACAGCGTCCAGGTACGGCACGTTCTTGCGGTCGCCGGCGTCGTAGGTGTCGCATTCGACAGTGCACGTGAGCCGTTCCGGAGCGTAGTTCCGGCGATAAAGCTGCACGGCCAGGCCGGTCGGAGAGTAGTACGAACGGGCGTTGTCGAACCAAATCAGGCCATGGTCAGCCACGTGGTTGCCAGGCGGTTGCACGCGTCGCAGCAGCGGCCAGGCACCGGCCATAGCCACGATGTCGCTGTGCCGCTCGAGCATGTTCATCCAGGCGGCAGCGAACAGCCCCTCCTTCAACTTCGAGCCATCCTGCCAGTTGCTGTTCGAGTTCCATTCCATGACAGCCACTTTGATGTCGCGGCCCGGAGCCTGCTCGGCGATCGTCTGCCGCAACTCATCCAGCAACTTGCCATACTCGATCGGCATCGCGACGAACTGCAAGTAGTCCGGATCGGACTCGTAATGGTGCAGATCGATGTAGTCGATGAACTCGCCGCCGACGCGTAGCAACGTCCGGTTCCATTTTCGATCGGGCGTGATTCCGCCCACGGCCAGCAGCTTGATGTTCGGATCTTTGGCCTTCATGGCTTTTGCGAACCGGACAAACCGCCGCGCGTACGCCTCCGGCCCCATCTCCCACACTTCGTTTCCGACGCCCCAGTAGCGCACACGGTACGGTTCGGGATGGCCGTTGGCTGCACGCAAGGCGCCGAACTTGGTGGTCTTATCGCCGTTGCAGTACTCGATCCAGTCGACGGCCTCTTGAATCATCTCGTCCTCGTTCGCGCCGGGTGCGAACGCCGAATTGACCGTGATCAGCGGCTCGGCCCCGATGTCACGGCAGAACCGGATGAACTCATCGGAGCCGAACCGGTTCGGCTCCCATGATGGATTCCGCCGCCGGCGCGCGTCGGAATAGAACTTTCGCAACAGCGGCCGGCGGAACACGTCGCCTACACCAAACTTCCAGCGATACACTTCTGCGAACCAGCCGCCGGGCCAGCGGATGATCGTCGGGGACAAGGTGACGATCCTCTTCATCAGGTCTTTGCGTGTCCCGTGCCCTTGGTATGTGTCGTCCGGCACCAGCGCGACCTGATCAATCCACAGCGTGCCTGGACCAGCCAACGTGATGCGAAACTCGGCCGCAGTCGATGTTGCCTTGGAGCTCAGTCGCACTGTGTAGCGTCTCCATTTCGACGCCACGTCGCGGAGCGTCGCTCGAGCGAGCACGTGCTCGCCGTCTGCAAGTGCGATGCGCACGGGGCTGCGGCCCCAGCGTTTCAAATGCAGCGTGGCTGTGTAGCTCTTGTCGGCCTCGACAGCCAGACCGCCCTGCCGGATGCCCCGTTCGCCGCTCTTATGGGCCAGCACAGTGACTTGCTGGCAGTATGGACCATGGTAGGAGTACCGTCCGTCTCGGTTGTACGTGGGCACGTTTTCGCCCCAGCCGAACGGCTGCCACTTGTCTGAGACTCCGTCTTCGTCAACGTCGTCTTCCTCGAAGCTAACGCCATCGAGCATCTGCGCCTCAAGGCCACGATTGACCGCCCCGCCCAGGTGTTCGAAACCGGCTCCGTACAGGAGGCGACTGATTCGGCCAACTCGGTTCGTGCAATCGATTCGGATCGTACCGCCCGCAGCCGTACCCGAGCGGTTGTCCGCGGAGGCTTCATGGCCCAGGAATACGGCGCCCACAATGAAGCACATCGCCGTCACAAACGTTTGTATTGGCCCGGTCGTTAATCTCGGCGTGACAGCTCGCATCGTCGCCATCTCCCTCCGGACGGTCTTAGTTGCGCGAACTTTTTGACATCGAGATGATACCAGGAATGCTCGCAGGAGGCGCGACAGACCGCGATTGCTGCGGCGAGCTGCAGGTTGAGAGGGCGTTTCCAGAGTTCATGCAACGTGAATCTCGAGGACCACCGTCTGTCGTGGACGCCATCCCACAATCCCCGAAGCAAGAGGCATGACACAGCTCGTCCCAGTAGCCGGCAAGCACGCTTCGCTGCGCGGAACAGATTCGATTGGGCCAAGCAGCGTTCGGAGGATTCCTCAGCCACGGAGGAATCAGAAGGCGATCTGTCGGCCATCGACAACGGCGCTGTGGCGGAAGCGTCCTTCGACCACTTTGCCGCCTTCTTGCACAATGCGGAACCCGTAGCCAGGCAGTTCCAGGCTCTCCTTGCCATGAAACGGCGTCGGCCCCAGGTTCACGGTGATCTCGACGCCGCCAGCGAAACGGCTCTGTTGCACCAGGAAGTCCGGGCTCAAGTACCGGTGCGAAACGAGTTCCCGGAAAGCAATCGATTCGTGCAGCGGGCCGAGAAACTCGGCGGCGAACTTGATATAAGGCCGGACGCCTTCGTACTCGTACGGCGAGAAAAACACCATGGGCCCGTCGCCGTAGAGCATCGCGCGCAGCGTCTTCACGTAGTAGTCGCCCGAGTGATGCAGCGCAAGCTGCGTCGGGTCCTGGATCTTGCCGTACACCGTGACCGCGTCGTGGTAGACCAGATTGAACAGCGGCGCCGGGTGGCTGTACCACGCGAGTGGCCGCTTGTGGAAAGGCGCGACCATGCCTTCGAACATGTGATAAAGTGGCACCAGCCATTCGTTTCCTCGCTCGGTGCCCAGTACCAGGCCGGTCGAGGCCAGATACTCGGCCAGCTTTCGGCCGCCTTCACCCACCTTGCCCGTGAAGGCGATGTCGGTGATGTCGGCGTTCTGGCCCAGTGCGACAAGCTCTTTCGGCAGCGTCGCCTTGGCCAGCTCCACCCAGCGTTTCTCATCGACCGCTTTCCAGCGGTCCCGCAGGATCGGGCGTCCCTGGGCGTCTTTAGGGGCCAAGTCGAGATTGCTCTCAATCTCGGGGTCGTTGTCCTGCAGCGAGACGAACGAATGGTACGCCGAATAGAGCCACCCGTAGCCTTTCACGCGATCGACCACGCGCCGCAGTTTTTTCACACCGCCCAGCTCTTCGCTAATGGGCCACATGACCGGTGCAAAGCGGGACCACGTGCCCCACGTATGGATCAGCGCCTTCTTCAGGCCCAGGTTGTCGTGCATATCCCGCACCATGCGGTCGAGCTGGTCGAAGGTGAAGGCCATGCCGGGCAGGTTCACATAGTGCGGATACCCGCCGTAGATGCCCACGTACATGGCGCCTTTCAGCTTTTTGACATCGGGGTTCTTTTTCGCCTTGTCCTCCAGCGAGACGAACAGCCCGTTCTTTTTGGCGATCTGCCGGTAGCGTTTGGCCATGGCGACGTGATCGCCGCCGGGCAGGATGTGGTAAATGAGCTGCGTTTCAGGCGTGACGCGGCCGAGGTCCCAGACGGGCGTCAGGGCGAGGATACGGGGGTACTGAGTCAACCGGTGCTCGCGCCATGCGACTTCCTGGAAGTTGTTGTAGTTGGCGATCCACTGCATGCCGATTGAGCCATCGTACGGGACGACGGCCATCACGGCCGACCGCTCATCATGCGTGCCGAACCACGGCATCATCAAGCCGTCCCAGTTGTAGTACTGGAGTTCGCCGATGGCCATGGAGCGGTGCTGCGCGTCGTCCCACATGCAGAACTGGCCACCGTTCATAGGAAAGATGTACGACGGGATGATCACGCCCTGCCAATAGGGAATCACCGCAGCCCCGCGATCGATGTCGGTCCGCAGGCTGAACGGCCGTAATGGGTAGTAGAGCTTCCTTGCGGTGTACCCGTCGGGCAGCTTCACCGCTATGACTCGAATAAACAATGTGCCGGTGTCGCGCGGGATCGAGATTTCTGTTGTTACGCTCCACGCCGGCTTGTTCCGCGAAACATCGCCGCCGCGATACACGATGCGCATCGTACGCTCGGACACTCGCTTCGCATTCACGACCGTCCCGCGCGACAGGTCGAACCACCGTGGACCTTGCTTCGTGTTAACCACCAGCAACCCCGCCGAATTGTCCCACGGGTCGGGCCCCCACGTGCGTTTCGCGCCCCGATCCACAACTGTCAGTGTCCCTGTTGACTTGTCGATCGACACCTCGACTCGCTCGTTAGAGAGCGTCACTGCCGCAGCGCGCTCCATGGCCCCAAACCCCGCTCGCGGGCAAACGAACATCCAGACGACCAGGCACAACCATTGCTTTGTCTTGTTCATTGGTCTTCTCCTGCGGTGACGGACGTTACCAGCTTCTGCCGAACGTTTTGCGGAGGCTTTGCCAGTCAGCCGACGATAGCAGCACTGGCCAGCATACTGCATCGCCGATGTTGGCAGCATCGCCTACGGAGCCGCGCTACATCTCGGCCCGCGGTTACGAGACAACGTACTCATTAAGGTCTGCTCGATTCGGGGGTCTACGCAAAGCAGGCGGCTGTCTGTTCTGCAATATCTACTCATTCAATCCGGCCGCACCTGGAGGAACAGTATCTGTCGTGGGGCCAGCTTCAGGTTAATCTGGTGCGGTAGGGTGATGCCGTCGGCCACAACTTGCGAGCTGCCCGGCGGGCCGCGAAGGATGGTACACCGTCGCGCCCCCAGCTTGGCGTCGTGGATTTCCGTCGAAAAGGCCAGCGGCTTCTGGGCGATGTTGACGTACACGCAGCCAATGCTGCCGTCCGCGGCCCGGTACGCTGCGTGGAGCACCTTCGGCGTTCGCCACAGGTACTGCGTGACCTTTCGCGTTCGTGGATTCCGGACGTTCAGAACAACCTCAAGTTCGCCGGTATCCACCTTCATCGGACGGAGCATTTCGCCGAAGAGCAGGTATTCCCGAGCATTGGCTAGCAGGTTCGCCGCGTCTCGAAGAAAATCCAGCTCCGGCTTGTCTTCCGGCGCCAGCCTGGCCCATCGGTCGGCCAACATCTTTCCGTAAACCAGCGATCGGGCGTAGGCTAGAAGCTGCCCGGTGCCGTACTGGCGGCAGGCGGAAAAATCGCCCCAGCCGGCAAACCCCAAGTGGTATTGGTGATAGACGTAGGCAAACAGCGGACAGCCTTCGGCGCCAATGCCTCGAACCGGCCAAGTGACGACCTTGTAGTCGCGTGCGTGATACCCGTCCAAAAACGGGATGCACAGCTCGTTCGGTTCTTCCATGGTGAGTACGAAGTCGGGGTTACGTTTGCGGCCCTCGCTCCGCACCCGTTCGAAAGTCCCGCGCAGGCATTGGAACTGCCACGGTCCAGTGGGCACCGGATGCCCATGCGACCGGGCATAGCAGGAGTGACTCTCACCACCCACCACTTCAATCTGCACGGCGTCGGCCCCGTAGTCGACACACCGCAGGCAACTCTCAGCGACGATGTCTCGCGCCTCCGACAGCCAGCGGCACATGTTGGTAAACGTCCGCCCGCCATGCTCAAGGACCAGCACCTCTCCGTTGCGCCTGCGCACCGCCAACGGTGCGCCTTCTTTTTCGAACCGGGCTGTACCGTCGTAACCTGTCTCTTCGGCCCGAAAGCACCACTGGTATCCCTCCCAGTACATGAAGAGCCGATTGCCGTCGGCTT